>CBDVAV010000105.1:0-9991 GCA_965372055.1 uncultured bacterium
ATTCGTGGTAGTACTAAATACTTTAATGCTAGGCTTCATAAACCCAATTACCTCCTACCATTGTTCTTTCAATCCCGATTTCCATGATTGAAAATGGGTCAACTTTGGTGGGGTCTTTACTTAATACTACCAGGTCAGCTAATTTTCCTGCCTCAAGAGAGCCTTTTTTCTTTTCTTCATAAGAAGCATAAGCCCCATGCAAAGTGCCTACTTTAATTGCTTCTTCAACAGTAATTCGCTGGTCAGGTCCCCAAAGCTTGCCCTTATAATCAGTTCTGGTAACACTTGATTGCAATGCCATTAAGGGCTCAAAAGGACCAGGAGGGTAATCTGATGTTTGGGTAACCCTAATTCCAGCATCAAGAAAACTTCGTAATGCAAACATGTGGTTAAGCCTTTCTTCACCATAATATTTCATTTTTTCACCATGGAAATATACATATGTAGAGAAGGGGCAAGGAATTGCACCAATTGCCTTTATCCTTTGCACTAAACTGTCATTGATTACGGTGCAATGTTCCAGGCGAAACCGGGGATCCCTTCTTGGAGATTCCTTTTGAAGCCTTTCAAAAACTTCGAGTGCAATGTCGATCCCAATATCGCCATTGGCATGTACCCCTATTTGCCATCCGGCCGAGTGGGCTTTACTACATATTTCATATAGTTGTTCTTTGGTGGATGTTAATATCCCATAGTCATCATCACTGCCAACATAAGGTTCTGAAAGCCGGGCGGTTCTCTCGGAGATAGATCCATCGATGGCTGTTTTCATTGGGCCGACCCGCACCCAGTCATTTCCCAATCCAGTACGCACTCCGGCAGCGATCATTTTATCAAGATGGCCTCCCCTGATATGGCAATAAACCCGGGTTTTCAAAGTGCCGTTTTCATAAGCTGTTTGATATGCATCAAGGTCTCTCGGGGATCCCCCCGCATCATTCACTGAAGTGATTCCGGTTTTGGCCAACATGTTGGAGATATGCGCCACGCCATCAACATAGGTTTGGTTTGTAACTTCTGGCCTGATCCCATAAAATACTGAATTAGCTTTCTCCAAGATTCGGCCTGTAAGATGTCCATCTTGATCTCGGTCAAAATGACCACCCGGGGGATCAGGAGTGGATTCGTTGACACCTGCACGTTCTAGTGCCAGTGAATTGACGAATGAAGTATGCCCTCCTCGATGTGTGATTTGTACCGGATGATTAGGAGCTGCTTCGTCTAAATCCTCTCGTGTTAAATATCGGCCTTCCTTGGTTTTGGTGTCATCATATTTAAAACCAAATACCCATTCCCCTGGTTTGGTACTGGCGGCTTTAACTTTTACAGCTTCCTTGATCTTTGCTATTGAAGGCAGTTCACAATCAATATCAACCAAGTGCCTCCTTCCAGCTGATCCTGGATGTGAATGGGAATCAATAAATCCTGGTACAACCGTCTTTCCACCAAGATCCATTGTTTTTGTCAAGGGGCCTTTCATAGCCATAACATCGGAATTGGAACCTACTGCCAATAAATGATTGTTGGCTATTGCCATCGCCTGGGCCCGGGGCCGGGTCGGGTCAATGGTAATTATGTCACAATTGTGAAGAATTAACTCGGGATGCTTGCGGATAAAGGAGACCATGGTCAACCCACCGGCCTGGGCAAGGAAAGTACGTCGGGATATATTTACCATATTAAAAATTTTAAGGAAAGTACATATTTAAGTTATGTATGTCAAATCAATAACATAGTTAATTAAATTCGCCAAAGAGCAAATATAGAGGTCACATTAAACAGTAATTTCTTCAGATTTGGTACTTAAATTATGAAAAGCGGTTATTGCATGGCTACTTGAGTTGCTTACTCCCAATCTTTTATCTATTTTGACCCTAATTAATAATTGATAGACGGGTTAATTCAATAAATGCCTGCAAATGTTAAACCTGAACCCTAACTCATGAAAAAGTTACTTGTAGTTGCTATCGTGGCACTCAATTATAGTTGTTCACAGGATAATTCCATGGATGCCAAGATGTTTGAAATTGCAGAGAGGCAAATCACTTTCAATCAAATCAAAGTAGATTTTCTGGAAGATAAAATCAAACATGTTGGACATTATGAAACCAACAAAGCAGTCCTTCAAAATATCGAAGATTTTCACAACAAAATAACTGGTTTCCATGATCAAATAAAGGATGAAAATGTGGAGCAGGAGAAACTGAGGGAAGAAATAAATACTTATCTCAATGATTTTCTGCAAGTGATCAACCCCGAGTTGAACCATGAAAGTTTTTTGGACGGGGCGGTTTCAAGAGGACTATTGGCCATTGAACTGTCCAATATTGAAAAAGGCTTCCTTTTTGACCAGGAGGCTCACATAAATGCAAGTATAATTGATTTCAGGAAACTTCAAGCTTATATTATCCCCGAGAATGCGGTGGTAAAAGCTGGGGAAAAATTTAAAGCAAACCTGATATTAACGGCTACTTCTGATGATTGGGGCGACAATGTAAAAATGGAGATAGATGGACAGGAGATCGATATTGATAATGGTATGGGAGTAATTGAATTAACCTCCGCTGGAGCTGGAAATCTGATAGAAAGGACTATTGAAGGAAGTGTAATTCTTCCTGATACAACATATAAAGTAGAAATCAAATATTGGGTGACAAGGTAGTTATATAAATAATTCTTAAGATAGCAAGGATTTTAATTCACCAAATAATAAATTTAAATGGTTGGAGTTTATCACCCAAATAGAAACACTGATAAACCAAGGGAGGTTTTTCGAAGCCCACAATTTGGCTGGCATACAATTGGAGTCCAGCCCTGATAATTTCCGCTTAAAACAATTGTTTGCATTGTCCATGTCAAAATCTGGAGCTTCCATGGATGCCATGAATTTCCTGGAGCCAATATATGATCAGAACAAAAAAGATTCGGAAACTGCCGGAATTTTGGGTGGGGTATATAAAGAATTGTTCAAGAAGACAGAGGATTCAAAATATGCGTACCTCTCCAGAGACATCTATCTCAACAATTTCGAGATTACCGGGGATTACTATACAGGGATAAATGCTGCTACCATGTCGGTGATTGCACGGGAATCAAACAAAGGCAGGGAAATAGCAGCAGAAGTGATCAAAAGCCTAGAAAAGGGTGAGAATGATTTTTGGGAACTTGCTACACTTGGTGAGGCTTGGTTGTTATGTAGGGATTCCGCTAATGCAATCAAATTCTATACTAGGGCCAGGAAAATGGCAGGTCAGAATTGGGGGAAGATTAGTTCTGTCTATGTTCAACTATGGTTGCTCAATCACTACACTACCGTACCCATTGAAGTCTTGGAAGTGTTTAGCCCTCCAGTTTTTGCAGCTTTTGCCGGACACATGATAGATGAGTCAAACCGTACCGATGCCAGGTTTCCACCTGATATTGGAGATAAGGTAAAAACTGCCATAGCAGCTGAAATTGCAAGATTAAATATCCAGATCGGGTTTTGTTCCCTTGCCTGTGGCGCGGATATTTTATTTGCTGAAGCAATGCTGGAAGCAGGGGCTAAGATCAATGTATATTTGCCTTTTAACAAAGATGATTTTATTGAAACCAGCATCGGTTTTGCAGGAGACCAATGGGTAAAGCGATTCGAGTCGATTATTAATCAGGGTGATGTTAAATATACTACCAGTGAAAAATACCTTGGCGATGATGTACTTTTCTCCCTACAGGGAAAAGTTATTTTAGGATCATCTGTTCTGCAAGCAAACCTTTTACATTCCAAGCCATTTCTGATTACCGTATTATCGGAAAAAGATAAAACTTCCAGAGTAGGTGGAACCAGGGCAATGGTAAACCTGTGGCCATACAAGGATAAGATGATCAATATCAATCCTGATAATTTCAGGTCTAACAGTATCGGAGAAATAAAATCAGAAACCAGTACCATTGAATCAGAAATAAAAGAGAAAGCGATAAACAGACAGATCCTCTATATTCTATTTGCTGATATTGTTGGTTTATCGCGAATTGATGAAGAAAAAGCACCATACTTTATTCATAACGTTTGGGGCACATTGGCAGAAAGAATGAAAGATCTGTTCATTAAACCCCTAGTGCTTAACACTTTTGGGTCTACATTGTTTTCAGTGTTCAGTTCAGGAAACCGAATAATGGAATTTGCTTCTTTTCTAAGGGAAGTAATTGATGGATTTGATTACAAAGAGGCAGGATTGACGGAAAATATTGAAATGAAAATAGGGTTGCATGCGGGGCCGGTGTACTTAGGAACAGATCCATTGTCGAAGCAAATGAACTCTTATGGAACTCACATCGCCAGAGCTTCAAGTATTCAGGCACACACTCTTCCGGGTACGATATATGCCAGTGAACAATTTTCTGCAGTTTTAACCCTGGAATCAGAAAAGTATGAATTTGAGCACGTTGGCGTCATTGATCTTGGCAATGATTTGGGGCTTCAAGAAATTTATAAAATCTCTGTCAGGAAATAATCAATGATCTATCTCTCCTAAATCTAATATCATGAATCAGCAGTCATTATAAACATAGGTTGCTTGATAAAAGATTTATAAATTGGCGATAGTCTTTCGGTATTGTAATGTTTAGCAATATTAATTACTTTTTTTCTTCCCATAATTGTATCAAGAGGTACACTATCATAGATTCCATTTCTTAGTGAAATTAATCGCCCAAATTTATTGTCCAAGATTAAGTCTAAGGCCATATTTCCATAGGCCATGGGAACAATTGAATCGAAGGCATCAGGTTCCCCGCATCTCACCATGTAACTTAGTCTCTGGTTAACAATATTTACACGTCTGCCATTGTTATATTTTGGTGAAAGTTCTTTAAGTTCCATTGCAACTTGATCACCAATACCGCCTAATTTCTTGTGGCCAAACATATCCTTTTCATCGCTTTCAAATGACATATCATCATGGTGTGCCATGGTTGCCCCTTCGGAGACCAAAACCACGGCATAATTACTGGGATTGTTGTTACGATCATGAACCATCAGTTCAGTGAGATGCTCCATATCAAAAGGATGTTCCGGGATAATGCATCTGTCAGCAGCTCCTGCCATGGTTGGGAGTAAGCTGGTAAATCCAGCATATCTGCCGAAAACTTCAATGACCAGAAACCTCTCATGTGAACCTGCTGATGTTCTTAACATATGTGTTAACTCAATAGTCCTGGTGAGACAGGTACTGAACCCGATACAATAATCTGTACCCGGAACATCATTGTCCATAGTTTTCGGTATCGCCACCACATTTACACCTTCTTTATAAAGTCGGTGGGCATAGCTCAAAGTGTCATCCCCCCCTATGGGTATCAGGTAATCAATTCCTAAAATATCCAGATTTTTAAGCACTTCGGGTGTAACATCATTAACCTCCTTGTCATATTTGCCATTAAGATGTTCAGGTAAACTAACATTGATCAATTTACTGGGATTTGTCCGTGTAGTATGGAGAAATGTTCCGCCTGTCCGTCCTGCACGGTTTACTATATCGGCGGTCAACTCCCTAACATTTTCACTATTATCCGCATTTTTATCAGGAATAAAGTCAACCAACCCTCCCCAGCCACGCCTGATCCCAATAACTTTATAACCTTCACGGATTGCACGAAAAGTAACCGCACGAATTGCCGGATTTAATCCTGGGACATCCCCGCCACCAGTTAAAATGCCAATCGTTCCTTTTGATCCCATATTTTAATATTTAGTTAGTCAATCTTTAAAGCTATTGAAATTAGTGTTTTATTATCATAAAAAACCTTAACTATTAAGTCAAAATAGTAAATGTGAAAATACACAATTGATTATTCTATTGCCTAGTTATAAAGATAACCATGAATATAATTCAAAATTTATTGAACACACCATATCGAATCAAATGATGTTTAAACATATTTAATAGAACATTTTATGCAAAAACGATATTAATAAATAAACAGAGGGATATTTAAAAACTTTTTAAGATATAAATTTCTTCTTACATTAGTAATTACCACGATTCCTATTGTGGTTAATATTACGATTTAATTTAAACCCTAAAATTCTAATTATGATTCCCGCACCATTTGAATATCATTGTCCTTCGACACTTCAGGAGGCATTTTCATTAGCCCAGCAATATGGGGAAGATGCCAAATACGTGTCGGGTGGACATAGTTTGATTCCAATGATGAAACTCAGGTTCGCAAGCCCTAAGCATCTGATTGACATTAGCCGCTTAGATGGCTTATCATATATTAAGGAGGAGGATGGCTTGTTGAAGATTGGCGCATTAGCTACTGAAAGCGATCTTGAATATTCTGATTTGTTGAAAGAAAAATATCCAATTTTAACCGATGCAGTTAAATTGATAGGAGATCCATCTGTCAGGAACAAAGCCACTATTGGTGGCAACCTTGCCCACGGAGATGCTGCAAATGATCATCCTGCTGTTATGCTGGCATTACGCGCCAAAGTGATAGCCACTGGCCCCAATGGAGAGAGATCCATTGATATTGATGATTTTTTCCAGGGATTCTACATGACAGCTTTAGCACCGGAAGAAATACTGACAGAGATACAAATTCCAGTCGCCCAAAATGGTCCTTCCAGTGCCTACCACAAAATTGAAAGAAAAGTTGGCGATTACGCAGCTTCAGGTGTAGCTGTTAACCTAAAATTGAATGATGGGGTTTGTGAGGAAGTAGGTATTGGGCTTACCAATGTCAATCCTGTTCCCATGAGGGCAGCTAGATCCGAAGATTTGTTAAAAGGAAATCAAATTTCTGATGAATTAATAGCCGAAGCTGCAAAAATGGCTGCAGAAGACTGTAACCCCACAGCTGATTTGAGAGGATCTGAAGACTATAAAAGATCAATCACCAAAGAATTAACTAAAAGAATGTTGAACCTGGCAATTGAAAGGGCCAACGCTTAATCAAATAACTAACTAAACTATGAGAAATATAACTGTAACAGTTAATGGCGTTAGTCATACCAAAGAGGTAGAGCCACGCTTGCTGTTGGTTCACTTCATTAGAGAAAATTTAGACCTGACAGGCACACATATTGGTTGTGATACCTCACACTGCGGTGCCTGTACTGTTCTGCTCAACGGAGATTCTGTAAAATCATGTACCATGTTTGCCGTACAAGCTGATGGAGCAGAAATAACTACTGTGGAAGGACTATTGCAAGACGGTAACCTTCATCCATTACAAGAAGGATTCAAAGAAGAACATGGGTTACACTGTGGATTTTGTACCCCCGGGATGTTAATGAGGTCCGTAGATCTTCTTAAGCATAATCCTGATCCAACTGAAGAAGAAATCAGATGGGGGATTTCAAGCAACCTATGCCGATGTACAGGCTATAATAATATTGTTAAATCGATACAATACGCGGCTAAGAAAATGAGAGAAGAAGAGCCTGTATCAAACTAAAATTAAGTATAAACTCTAACACGTAATATAATGGAATTTAAATGCAAAACATCCAAGGAAATTGGTGGAATGGGGCATAGTATCAAGAGGAAGGAGGATGATCGATTTATACAGGGAAAAGGTAATTATGTTGATGATATCAAATTGCCTGGCATGCTATACATGGATATCGTAAGAAGTCCTTACGCCTATGCCAAAATCAAAAAAATCAATTCAGAAAAAGCTTTAGCCATTCCCGGGGTTTTGGCGGTTATTACAGGGGAAGACCTTAAAGCACACAACCTGCATTGGATGCCGACATTGATGTATGATACGCAAATGGTTTTGCCCATCGATACAGTTATGTACCAGGCGCAGGAAGTAGCAGCTGTTATAGCTACCGAACGTTATATTGCAGCAGATGGCGTAGAAGCAGTTGAGGTTGAATATGAGCCAATGAAACCAGTTATTGATGCTCATAAAGCACTTGATCCCGATGCCCCAGTGCTTAGAACAGACAAAGAAGGCCAAACTGATAATCTTATTTATCATTGGCAGCAAGGTGATAAGGAAAAAACCAATGAGGTATTTAATAATGCCGATGTGGTAGTTAAAGAAGAAATTTATCTCCCTCGGATTCACGTGGTAGCCATGGAAACTTGTGGTTGCGTAGCCAGTTTTGAAAAGGCCACAGGAAAACTGACCATGTACATGACCACCCAGGCTCCACATGCTATTAGAACAGTTATAGCAATGGTAGCCGGACATGTTGGATTATCTGAAGAGAAAATCAGGGTGATATCTCCCGATCTTGGTGGTGGATTTGGTGGTAAAGTCCCGATATATCCCGGATATATAGTGGCAATAGCAGTTTCATTTTTACTTGGTAAACCAGTTAAATGGATTGAGGACAGAAGTGAAAACCTTCAGGCAGACTCATTTGCCAGAGACTATCATATGAGTTGTGAATTAGCAGCTACCAAGGATGGTAAAATCCAGGCTTTCAAGGTTAAAACCCTTGCAGATCTCGGTTATACTGATGCTTCTGCAAATCCTTCAAAATTTCCTGCGGGAATGTTTTCGATTTGTACCGGATCATACGATTATCAAGACGCTTTCGCAGAGTTAGATGCTGTTTATACCAATAAACCTCCGGGAGGTGTTGCCTATAGATGTTCTTTTAGGGTAACCGAAGCCGCACACGCAATTGAACGAATGGTTGACAAGTTAGCGCAGGAGATCGGTAAAGATCCGGCTCAACTTCGGATGGAAAATTTCATTAAAAAAGACCAATTCCCATATAAATCTGCTTTGGGCTGGGAATATGACAGCGGTGATTATCATCAGGGTTTGGAAAAGGCCATGAATATAATCGGATATGATGATTTAAGAAAAGAGCAGGTAGAAAAAAGAGCGAAAGGTGAATTAATGGGTATAGGGATTTGCACTTTCACTGAAATTGTTGGTGCTGGGCCATCCAAAGATTTTGACATCCTGGGACTTAAAATGTTTGATAGTGCTGAGATCAGGGTACATCCTACAGGAAAAGCGATGATCCGAATGGGTACAAAATCGCAGGGACAGGGACATGAAACCACCTATGCTCAAATTGTTGCAGAGATATTAGGTATCCCTGCAGAGCATGTCCAGGTAGAAGAAGGCGACACAGATACTGCACCCTATGGATTGGGGACTTATGGAAGTAGAAGTACTCCTACATCTGGAGCTGCTGCTGCTGTTGCCTGCAGAAAATTGTTGGATAAAGCCAAGAAAATTGCTGCATATCTGTTAGAGGTAAGCGAAGAAGACCTTGAATGGGAGCCTGGGAAATACTTTGTGAAGGGAGCGCCCGAAAAAAGCAAGACCATACAGGAAATCGTGTTTGCAGCCTACACAAACCATCCTCCGGGTATGGAAGCTGGATTTGAGGCCACCCACTATTATGATCCACCAAACATGACCTTTCCCAGTGGAGCGTATATTTGTGTGGTGGATATTGATAGCAAAATCGGTGCAATCAATGTCAGGAGATTTGTTGCTGTTGATGATTGTGGAAATATCATCAATCCCATGATTGTGCAAGGGCAAATCCATGGAGGTTTAACCCAGGGAATAGCCCCGGCAATGTATGAAGAAATGATTTATGATGAAGATGGCAACCTTATCAATGGAACACTTATGGATTACCTGGTGCCCACTGCAGTGGAATCCCCAAGTTGGGAAACAGATCACGTGGTTACTCCTTCCCCCCACCATCCGCTAGGTGCAAAAGGAGTAGCAGAATCGCCAACAGTTGGTGCACCTCCGGCTATAGTTAATGCTATTGTAGATGCACTTTCCCCTTACGGTGTTACCCACATGGAGATTCCCGTTACCCCTTTTAAGGTTTGGAAAGTTTTAAAAGAGAAAGGATTAACGGATTGATATTTTATTGAGATAAGTAATTTACATGGTGCTGTGCAATAAGCCCATGTCATCCCGAAGTATTGAGGGATCTTGTTGCTAAAAACTGCTTATGCTTTAAATTAAAAAAGATCTCTCACTTCGTTCGAGATGACAGTTAGCC
>CBDVAV010000106.1:0-9977 GCA_965372055.1 uncultured bacterium
AAGCCTAACTTTTTTACCATTTTTATAGCTTGCAAGTTTTTGGAGCTTGTCCTGCCCACAATGGTTAGAACTCCTAATTCATTAAATGCAAAATAAATCATATATCCGAAGGCTTTTTTCATAATGTCCATTCCCCAGTACTTGGGTAGCAATGTGCCACCGATTTCAATTTTATTATTTTCTTTATCCCAATGATGTAGAGCACTAACTCCTATTATTGATTCAGGTTGTGTGCTTAGCCTAATTGACCAAATGTAATTGCTTAACCCTATAATTCTTCTTGTAAATTCAAGTTCAGTTTCTTTAGGTTTAATAAGTTCTTGATTATAACTATCAATTATTTCTTGTGTTGAATATATGTCATTGAATTGGCTTGAATCAGCAAGACTCAGGGTAGTAAGATTAATATTTTCAATTTCGACAAATCCTTGATCTAACAATTGTTCCTTTTATTTTTATTTAAATCGTACTCAACAGATTCTGACATTGACTACAACCTCTTACGGCTATGTGCAGTGCTTCAAATTAAGCACAAGGTATCGAAATGACATGACGATGTCAAAGGGCTTGTGATTTGCACTGAAATTACTCCCGATTAGGTGTACACCGTACGTGTAATTCACTTTCTGTATTGTAATGTAACTTTTTACCCTGATGATTTACAGTGACTTAGAATTTTTGAGATTTTACACAATAAAACTGCAATTGTAAATGAGTGGTGGGGCGAAAACATCGGAGAAATTACTAAAACTCTTAAATAATACCCACTACCTGATAAATGTCATTGACAAGCTATTGGATTAATAAATTACTTTATGGTACTAATAAATAAGTTTTGGTTTTGATAATTTAAATTTCCTCTAATAAAAAATACTATGAAACGAGCTTTGAACTACGGCATGACTGTAATTGCTTGGTTTTTTGCCATAGATTATTATATGTTAATACTTGAAGGTGACGACTCTTTGCGAAGGAAAATTATATTTGGTATTTGGATATTGGTATCTCTAGTATTAACAATTCGATCCGTCCGCTATAAATCCAGAAAAGAATACAAGGATCGGTAATTACCAACGATTAGGTGCACACCGTATGTGTAATCCACTTTCTGCTTGTCCGTCCGAAATGAAGTGAAGGAGGGTATTGGAATGTAACTACTACTCATCAATCGTCAAATGAATATGCCTATTAAGGCTTTCTTCAAGAGAAATAATGGTTTCAGTCCTGGATATTCCCCTCACTTTTTGAATCTTATCATGCAACACTTCTTTCAGGTGTTCGGTGTCACGGCAATACATTTTTATAAACATGGTTAATCACCAGATTGGAATAGAAAACGAAAATTGGTAACTTGAATTTAATACTCATGTAGTGTCATTGTACAGATTAATTGCTCATTAATAAGTGCGATCCACTCTCGCAGAAGTTATGGGAAATTTGAAAGGGGAATACCAGTCTAGTTCAAAATCACCTAAGCCTAGTTATAAAGAATTGGAGCAATGTTTTAAAGAATTAGAAAATTAATAAAAGATAATCAAATATTTAGAAGATAACCTAAAAGAAAGTGAAGCTCGCTTATCGAACGCCTTGCGAATTGCTTGGATGGGACACTGGGAGTATGATGTAGCAGAAAATCAATTCACTTTTACTGATGAATTATTCAATGTATTGGGCACCACTGCAGAGGAAATGGGTGGTTATAAAATGTCACCTGAACGCTACACCGATTTATTTGTACATCCCGATGATTTACAAATAGTTGGTGTTGAGATACAAAAAGCAATTGAGGCCACCGATCCAAACTACAGTAGTTTAATTGAGCATAGGATATTTTATGCCGATGGCAGTACAGGACATATAGCAGTTAGTATACATATAATTAAGGATGAGGATGGTAATACCATAAAAACATTTGGTGTGAATCAGGACATTACCGAGCGCAAACGAATGGAGAATGAATTGATAAAAAGTGAGGAAATCCTCAATCGCACGGGAAAGATGGCAAAAGTAGGTGGATGGGAACTTGATATTAAAACTTTAAAGTTTATTTGGACTGAAGAAACTTATCGCATCCACGAAATTCCATTGGGTCAACTACCCACATTAGAAGAGGCTACTAATTATTATCATCCAGAGGATCGTCCAAAAATGAAAGCTGTGATCCAACGCGCAATCGAGCATAATGAGCCATGGGAAGGAGAGTTTCGATTGATCACTGCCAATGGCAAACAATTGTGGACCCGTAGTAATGGTAATGCTATTATCGCAGATGGTAAAATTGTCAAAATCTTTGGAACTATCCAGGACATCAGTGAACAAAAACAAGCAGAGAAAGCGCTACATGAGAGTGAGTTGCGTTTCAGAACGATCTATGAAAATGCTCCAGTATTTATTGATGCATTAGATGAAAATGGACGTTTCGTGCTTTGGAACAAGGAATGCCGTGAGATCTTCGGCTGGACTCTAGAGGAAATCAACGAGCACGAGGACACGCTGGCACTTTTCTATCCTGATCCTGACGTGCGCGCCGAGGCTTTGAAGACAGTCACAACAGTTCAGGATGAAAGTTTCAGGGAATGGCATCCGATAACAAGGGATGGGAAGACGCTCGTCACTATGTGGGCGAACTTCCGCTTTCCCGATGGCATTGCGTTCAACCTGGGATATGACATCACCGAACAAAAAAAGCAAGAGCATAAAATCCAATTACAAAATGAACAACTTCAAAAATCCAACCAGGAGTTGGACCAATTTGTTTACAGCGTTTCACACAATTTGAGGGCTCCAATTACTTCATCATTGGGGTTGATAAAGGTAATAAAACAAGAAAAAGATCAGAATCAGATTGATTATTTTCTTGATTTGCAGGAGCAATCACTTGAAAAGCTTGATATTCATATCAAGGATATTCTTCAATATTCTATTAATTCACGATCTGAACTTAATCATGATAAAATTGATTTTAAGGATCTGATTACTGATGTTCTGAGAAATCTGGAATTTTATCCCGGCAACAGTAAAATAGAAAAGATCTTAAAAATCGAGAAAAGCACCGCTTTTTATTCAGATGAAAGAAGGCTAAAAATAATATTAAACAATTTAATCTCTAATTCAATAAAGTATCAAAACAAAAGAGGAGAAAATCAATTTATTAAGATATCAAATAGCTTTGATTCTTCAAATAATATTATCCTAGAGATAGAGGACAATGGTGTTGGAATCCCAGGTAAATATCACAAAAATATATTTGACATGTTCTTTAGGGCTACGGCCGAAAGTGCCGGTTCTGGACTGGGATTGTATATAGTAAAAGAAACAATTGCCAAACTTAATGGAAAGATAAGTATAGATTCAGTAGTGGGCAGAGGATCTAAATTTACCATTGCTATTCCCAATGTAAAGAAAGGAGTGTCTTCAGACTTGTAATCTTTGGATATTATTGGAAAATGTATAATCCATAGTCCAAAGTTTGACTACAATTACAACCTACCATCCACTAATCATCAATCGTCAAATGAATATGCCTGTTAAGGCTTTCTTCAAGAGAAATAATGGTTTCAGTCCTGGATATTCCCCTCACTTTTTGAATTTTATCATGCAACACTTCTTTTAGGTGATTGGTATCCCTGCAATAAAGCTTTACAAACATGCTGTAGTTACCAGTGGTATAATGTATGTTGGTGATTTCAGGTATCTTTTCAAGCTGCTCCAGTACAGCATCATACAAAGAGCTTTTCTCCAGGTAAATTCCCAGAAAAGCAGTGATGTCATAACCAAGTTTCGATGGGTCCAGGTCTAAAGTTGTACCCTTTACTATTCCAAAAACTTCAAGCTTGTTCATCCTCACATGCACAGTACCTCCAGAAACATAAACCCTTTTTGCTACTTCGGTGTAGGGTTTTTTGGCATTCTTTGTTAACAGTTGCAGGATTTTAAGGTCAACATTGTCAATTTCGTAATTTACTGCCATAATATGATAGTGATATTATTGATATGATAAATATATGCATATTAAGTTAAATATATGGTAAATATATAGATCATAAAATGAGTAATTGTTAATAATATCGTTAATAGTTATAAATTTGAAAATAACATTACACTGTAGGGTGTTGAAACTGGCAGACAAGCCCTCCGATCACGGGGGTGGAGAGTTCAGGATAAAATTCAGTAGTCTGAAACTAACTGCTCCGTGGAGGTTCGAACCCTCCCTCTACAGCTAGAAAATCGTAATGAGTACATAGTATTTAGTATCAAGTATCAGGAATTAAGTATCAAGTATCAAGTATCCCAATTGCTCAATTACCTAAAACCTACCAGTAACCCTGAAACCTGTAACTTAATATAGTATTTCAATTCTTACACGCATTATCATTTGTCTTCTTTGTCCTATCAGGTATATTTCAATATTTAGTTTATATTTAAGACTTTAGATCACAACTGAATACACCTGAATATGAGCAATCATTCCTGGCACCAACATTATCCCGAAAACGTTCCAAAAGAGATTGATCCTGATAAATACCAATCAATTGTAGGCCTTTTGGATGAGATATTTGAAAAGTATGCCGACCTCCCTGCTTTCAAGAACATGGACAAAACCCTTAGTTATGGAGAGATAGATTCCATGTCCACGAGCTTTGCTGCTTGGTTGCAAGATTCAGGATTGGAAAAAGGTGACAGGATTGCTATACAAATGCCAAATTTATTGCAATACCCTGTGGTACTTTTTGGCGCTTTGAAAGCAGGATTAATTGTGGTCAATACCAACCCATTGTACACTGCCAGGGAAATGGAGCATCAATTTAAAGACTCTGGTGCCAAAGCCATCGTGATATTAGCGAATTTTGCCTACAACTTGGAAAAAATATTATCAAAGACAGATATTAAAACCGTGGTTGTTACAGAAATTGGTGACCTATTAGGGGGTTTTAAGGGGATGTTGGTGAATTTTGTAGTTAGGACTATTAAAAAGATGGTACCTAAAAACAATTTAAGGGCTTATAAATTAAAAGATGTCTTAAGAAAAGGGATTGGGTTAAGTTATACCAAGCCTGAAGTCAATGGTTCAGATATTGCATTTTTACAATATACCGGTGGAACAACCGGTGTTTCAAAAGGCGCTGCTTTATCACACAGGAATTTATGCGCCAACATAATCCAGTCTAAAGATTGGTTTGGAATCCAAACTAACGAGGTAGTAATTACGGCACTTCCCATGTACCATATTTTTGCATTAACTGTCAACTGTTTCTTAATGTCAAGCCTGGGTGCATTTAATATCTTGATCACTAATCCAAGGGACATGAAATCATTCTGCAAGGATTTGAAGAAAAACCCTTTCTCGATAATCAGTGGTGTAAATACATTGTTTAACGGTTTATTACAGCAGCCTGATTTTAAAGATCTGGACTTCAGTAAACTAAAACTTGCAGTAGCGGGAGGTATGGCTTTACAGAAATCAGTTGCTCAACATTGGAAGGAGGTAACAGGTGTTGAAATTATTGAGGGATACGGTTTAAGTGAGACCAGCCCGATCTTGACCGCGAATCCAAAAACCAACAACCGAGTGGGCACTATTGGTGTTCCCTTTCCAAGTACTGAAATTAAAATTATGAATGATGATGGAGAGGAAGTGCCAAATGGTGAACCGGGGGAAATATGCGCAATGGGACCTCAAGTGTTCCAAGGATATTGGCAACGGCCAGAAGAAACGGCTGCTTCATTTCATGGGAAATGGTTTAAAACAGGGGATATTGGCGTAATGAGTGAAGACGGATTTATAAAGATAGTTGACCGTAAAAAAGACATGATCCTGGTATCAGGGTTTAATGTTTACCCGAATGAAGTTGAGGATGTGGTGGCAGCCCACCCGAAAGTATTGGAAGTTGCAGCCATTGGAGTGCCCGATGAAAAATCCACAGAAGCAGTGAAATTATTCGTGGTAAAAAAAGATCCAAATTTGACCGAGCATGAACTTAGTTTATATTGTTCAGAGAACATGACCAATTATAAAAGGCCAAAGTTCATAGAATTTAAAGAGGAATTGCCAAAATCCAACGTTGGCAAGATATTGAGAAGGCTTTTGAAAGAAGAAGCGAAATAGGTTTTCTGGAAAAGGATTCTTCGGAATCCCCGGGGGAACACTGTAGATTATTTTGCCCCGTTTTCCTTTACAACCAATGCTAAAGTCTTATGAACCACTTCAAATTCATACCGAATTTGTCAGTCTCGTTTCCCAAAGCATCCTGGCCTGAACTAATACCGAATGTGCCCCCGCCTTCTTCGGCTATATTTCTTCTACCAACTTTGGTGGGATTCAATACATCACCAAACATATATTCATCGTTCTCGTCAAAAGTATCCATTGGTGCATCATTTTCAATGAGAATAAAGAACCAATCGGTATCTGTAAAAGACAGACCATCTTCAATAAATAGCCCTCCCCCAAATGGGAAGTCAATGGCACTTAAGTCCCTGGGTAATGCTATGATAATAGCACTTCCCGGATTATTTACCTCACCCATGAAAAATAAAATGTCAGGTGGAGAGTCAACATCCCAGGGTTCACCATTTGGTTTGAAAAAATCTATTCTACTAATAAAAAGATCTGCAATTGCCCTTGGCGCAACAACTATGATCCCATTTGCCACTGAGAAATCACCGTTTTCGTTGGTGGCAATGAGCTCGATATTATACTCTCCCAATTCCAGATAAATATGGATAGGATTTACCTCAGTTGAGGTAGAGCCATCCCCAAAATCCCACAGGTAAGTACTGGCATCAGTACTGGTATTTGTAAATATAATCACATCTTTTGGCTCAGCAACATGCTGAGTATAAAAAAATGGGATTTCAGTATTGGTGGAAAATGCAGCAATGGGTGGTGGTAATGGCGGCTCATCTTCTTCACATGAAAGGACCATAACTATGATTAGGAATACGCTTATTTTGCTTAATAAATATTTCAATTGTTATAGGTTTAATGTGGCTTAAGGAATACTTTTTTTGTTAAAATATTTTTTGTTGCTTCCAAAAACAGAATATATACCCCTGGTTTAATCCCGCCAATACCTTGACTCGTTTGAATACCGTTTATACTGGAAGTTAAATGTAGCCTACCACTGAGGTCAAATAATTTGAGGGAAGAATTAAGCATTGATTTATCAACCACAATATTGAGCAGATCACCATTTTGCCAAACCTTGAAATTATCCTGAGAAACTACATCATCAACACCCAAAACCAAGCCATTGTCAGCTACAATGGTAAATATTCCTGAGGCATTGTTTCTGTTGCCGGCACTATCAACGGCTACATTTTCCGGAACAGATATTTCAATCTGTTTAAACAGGTCTGGTATAATATCGAAATCATAGACAGTTCCCTGGCCTCTGAAATTCTTTATTTCCCCGCTATTTATAATGATGTCGTCTGCCGAAAAACAATCATCGGCAAATACCAAACATGCAATAGGGTCGGTGGTGAAGTTAAATACTTGTTCGGTAAATGTAATGGTAATAGGAATTTCCGTTAAAGATGTAGGTGAGGATTCAGAGGATGTTATATTGACACCAGGGCCGGTTATATCGTAAGTAATTGGAAATTCACCTGAAGAATTGTTTTCAAACCCAATTACGTCTCTCACTGCACCTGAAGGAACTTCAATAGTGATTAATCCTTCCGAATCGGGTATGACATCTATCTTGAAGGAGTTAATCTCCCCTACAAAGTTAGTTGCAGAGCCCCCACTTATTATGATATCATTGATCTCAAAACCGAAAACTGTTTCACTAAAACCGATATTTACCGGTATGGGATTGACAGTAGTGACGGGTGACATAGTGGACATGTTTATTATTGTAGGATTCATGTCATAACCAATGAGAAGTGTATTTTTGTTAACTACCGCATTTCCAGCCGGATCATGGACATTATCACCATTAATTGTAAGGTTAATAAACCCGTCAATTTGAGGAATTAGGTCAAAGTTATAATTTATTGAATCCATCCTAAAATTAGTCACTGAACCCCCATTGAGATCAATGTCTTGTCTGATAAAATCTATTACCCTTTCACTAAAAGAAATTGTTACTGGAATAGGACTAATGGATGTTGGATTTGGCCCAGGCATTTTGATTGTATAATTTGGGGGTGTACCATCGTAATCAATCATTAGCTGATCTGGTTGTGGATTTGGATTACCTCCTATATCAAAAACTGCCGAGTCATTTAATACAACAGAGACACCTCCATCCCCCAATGGCAACACTTCAAGTGAATACTTATATAAATGTTGAAAGTGATAAATCCGGTGTCGGCTTGCAACGTAAATATTGCCGTTCTGAGCAACGTGCAATTTTATCATTCCTGGATAATCTGTACCTCCCGAATTATTCCAACCAAATTGGTATAGGAATTCCCCGACCTGATTGAATGCCAATACTCGAGTGATTTCTGCATTTATAGGTTTTGCATCGATGATAAAAATATTCCCCATGGGATCAACGCTTACCCCAGGAACTCTACTTAACTTATCGTTGTCACCGAATGTGGTAATTTCAAAGATAAGATTTCCAGTACTTGCATAACTGATAATCTTGCCATTAGCAGTTACAAATATATTTCCGGCCCAATCAATACTAATGGATCCTAATCCAATATTAGCATCAATTTTCTTAATGAAATTAAAATCCTTATCAAAGATTTGAATTCTGTTGGTAAAGTCGGTAACAAATATGTTTCCCACAGTATCCACTACAATATCAAAAGCGTCATGAAATTCACCATCACTGGTTCCTTGCTGTCCAAAAGATGCCAAATAGTTACCATTATTATCAAACTTCTGTATTTTACTTAAAAACCTATCAATAATATAGATGTTACCTTGGACATCGCTTGCAATTCCCGATGCATTCTGAAATTGACCATCTCCGGTACCCTCTGATCCAAAAATGCCAATGACATTCCCGCTTTCTATATCAATTTTAATGAATTGGTTGTTCCAAATTGTAAATAAGTTCCCCAGATTATCTGTGGTTAGGTCAGCACTTGCTCTCTCAATAGAATTTAGTGCCAATATTGAATCGGACCTATATAAATTCGAGTATGATCCATTAATTACTGCTATATCTCCTAAATCCATGCCTGCTATTGATTCACTAAAAGTGAAATCAACTATTATTGGATTGTCATTGGTTGGGTTGTTCTTTGTAGTAATTGAAGCAACGGGGGGGATGGTGTCATTTTGACAAATCCCAAAGGAGTTCACTAAGACAGCAAAAACAGAAACGGTTAATTTAGATTTAATCCTATCTCCATAACTGTTAAAAATTTCGGTAAGTTCTTTTTTCATAAATCAACGTAAACTAAACCCCACCTTCACGATAAACTTCCTGGGATACAGTTCCTTGTTCCCTTTATGGGAAAAGTTATATAAAAACAATACCTGGCTTTGGAGAATTTTGCTAAAGTTAAAAGTCCTTCCGATACCTGCATGTATACCGGACACCCACTCCCGGTGTTTGAGGTCGGTCAGCGGGTCTTTGACTTCTATGTTCATCCTTTCTGCTTCCCCGTAGGCAAAGAAACTTTTTACCACATCATAGCTGATAAATGTCCCATAGCCAGCTACATTTTCAGATATCCTTACCCCAGGTTTATATCTGCCAAAAGTATGACGGAAAGTTCCAGAAATACCAGCAGTGAGTTTCTTGTCAAAGCGGTAACCTAACATAGGAGATGCATCCAGGGAAATAGGATCGGTACTAATGATCTGGAAGTTTCCTGAAATATACAGCCTCTTTTTTAAAGGCTCACCTTTGAGCGATTTCCTTTTGATGGCTGTAGAAAGGTCATTGGAGTTCAATACTGTAGAATATTTCTTTTTAAGTTTAGATAGCTTTGATTGTGCAGCTTGTAGTTTATCCCCATGTTCTTTGAATAGCTCAGTAGCTTTAAGAATGGACTGCTTCTTC
>CBDVAV010000107.1:0-9947 GCA_965372055.1 uncultured bacterium
TTTTCTTCCAAGATCACAGATGGCTTTAACGTCAACAATTCCAGAGCCTAGAATTGTACTTTCGTATTTTTCAGAATCACCGGAACTTTCAATTTCATCTTTCACGTGCATCGATTGAAACCTGCCCGGGTATTTTTTCATTACTTCCCCAGCTTTGGCACCACCATTCACCATGTTTCCAATATCAAGTTGTTGTATAACAAGATTAGGGTCAGTGTTGTCCAGGATTATGTCATAAACCACCGTGCCGTCAAGTTTTTGGCTAAACTCAAAATCATGATTATGATAGCCGAATTTCATGCCCGACTTTGCACATAATTCCCCACATTTATTAAATACCCTCATGTACTTTATCAAGTCATCCTTGTTTTGCCGTAAACTTTCATCAAGCCATGGGCTAATTACATATTCCTGTCCCATATAGGCTGCATCTTCTACCGTATATTTCCATTGGTCTGTAAAATCTTTGTTTGACTCGCTCCAATGATCTTTTCCCAATACAGTATGGCCACTGGGCATTTTCATACCTAAATCGGAAAGGATCTTATTGAACTCCGAAGGCTTCCAGCCATAAAATTTTCTTTCGGCATAATTTGCATGTTCAACATATTTATAACCCATCTCCGCGAGCTTGGTCAATGTATCCATCGGGTCTCTCTTCATATCGCTTCTGATAGAATAGAGTTGGATACCGGTGATTTCTTCACTTTTACCTAGTGCAAAAATAGAGTTTGGGGCCAATGACAATCCAGCCACTGTTAGAGTTCCTTTTTTAATAAATTCCCTGCGTGATTTATTCATGGTTAGTTTAATTTATTCAAGTATCAAATTGCTGGTTTTATGCGAGATATCCAATTTTATTTATATAAACGTGTTCCTTTTAACTTGGTGAGTTAATTGCCACGCTGGCGTAAGTCTTCAGGCAGATAAATCATCTGGCCAAGAATTGCGGGATGGTGTGACTTGCGCCTATGTGGAATTATAATAGTTTTTACCATCTTCTGAAAAATAGCCATAAATGGGATTGTTTAGTTATTCAATTATTGGTAAATTTAACTATGAAGATTTAGTGCCTAATGAGAAATCAATGTCAACAAAAAATAGTTCAGATTCTAAAGCTAGCTTAATTATTAGTGTGACTGCATTATTTATAAGTTTGGTAGTAGCAATATTGACTTATATTCAGTCAGATAAATTTAAAAAAAAGGATTTAGCAATTGAAGCCGTCAAGATTCTTAAGGATGACAAATTTATTAGAGCACAATCAAACCTTGAATTTTTATCAAAAATCAAGTATGCATTATCCGTGCATGAAGAAGTCGATTCAATAAATATGAGTAGAATACTTAATGACTTTTATGGCAAGAACAGTGACAAACTTAATTCACTACTGCTATATACAGACCTTCTTTATGTTGTTCGTTCACTGAATAATGTGGGGACGCTGTATTTATCCGATTATGCTGACAATGATCTTATATATAATCATATGTCTATTCTTGTAATGAATTCCAAAGCCGACATTGATACTTTGTCAAAATATTTGATTACCAAACAATATGTAGTCCCCGCAGATGAATTCATGAAGCTCTATCAAAAATTTGAGGATAGGCAAGCCTATAATCTATCTAATGATTAATAAGTAAGTGTTACTATGAATAAAATGATGTTTTTTTGTTTGAATATTTGCTTGATTACTATTTTTGATTTTACTGGTTATTGTCAACAGTTGGAAATTAATATTCGGAGTGTCAGCATAAGTATTGATTTGAATACTGAGATCAACAGGTTAGAGGATAATGTCCGTCAATTATATTCTAGTCTGGAAGGTGAAGAAAGGGTAGCTATTGATTATTTGGATTCACTCGTCAGATTATTTGATATAAATCAATATTCGATTAATCGACATTTGAATTTTAGTAGAAGGGGTCTTGAAATTTTGAGTGAACAATACAATAACGTTGGTAGAGATATTTTTGTCGATCTCTTGTCAAGAAAGGTTGTTATTCGTCTTGCAAACGAAAGAGGACTTGTAATTAGAGACCAGAGTCATTTAAGTGAAATAACAAGTGAATTAAAAGATGCTTTAAGACACGCATTGGATCAATAATAATTCCTCTCTCTGTTCGTAGGTTAAGAGAAATGGTTCAACGTCCTAAAATGTAAGAAAGTATTGGTGGTAGTAAACACTACAACCAGTGATGGTAAATTTTATTTTAGTCAAAAGCAATTCCGATACTAGCATTAGACTATTATGTTATCCCGAAGGATAATAAGAGATAAATATGTGAATTACTGAAATTGGAAATTTCATTGCATCTTCCCCCACGCTGGCGGCAAGTCTTCAAGCCAGGGTTTGTGGGATGGCGTGACTTGTGCCACATTAGCAAATTTACCCCTTATCAAGCTGTTCAATCTTTTCTTTGCATATTGTTTCTGTCAGCATTTTGAGTTGCTTTACTCGCCCTGACCAATATTTCAGGTCTTCTTTCCCTATCTCGTATCCCATTTTGTAGCGGGAATCTATATATGCCTTTTTCAACAGGGTGAACAAGCGTTCTTCTTCTTCGGTATCGCGTGGAAATACAGTTTTAAACCGGGCATCCAATCTACGTGTCTTGTTATCCAGTTCTTCCAGGTCGTGTATTTTGGGCTTGTAATCAGTAAACACCAAAAGTGCCGACATGTAAAAGCGTTCGGTAGCTTGGTGGAGCTGAAAAGCTGCTTGAATATAATCTGCTCTATCAAATCCGTTTTGATAGTCGATTAGGAAGCTATTTGCACTATCAAACCATTTATCATAATACATTTGTGCTTTTCGTACCCGGTCTTTGGCACTAAGCTGCCTCGGTTTGGAAAGCACGTATTTTTTACTGTGGTAAAGCCGTATGCCCTCTTTCAGGATGTCTGTAAAAAAATAATTGCCGTCTTCTATCTCGTGGTTCAAATAACCTATACCGTGGAAGATCACGTTGATGGCCGTGTCTATCTCCACGTTCTTTGAGATTTTGCGTTTTAGCCGCCTGCCAAATTTTGTGCGGTGGGCTTTTTCCTCGTCTTCAACTACAAACAACAGGTCGTAGTCGCTCATGTATTCGTAGGTGGTCCCGTTCTCAACATATTTATCTTCCACCCAATCGCCCCGGGCATAGCTGCCAAACAAAATAATCATGTGCACCGAAGTATTGTCCGTCACGAAGGACACGATTTCCCTCAACTCATTTTGCTTTTCTTCAGGCAGGTGTTTCAGGGATTTTTTCAAGGCAATACAATGTTTGGTGCGCTAAGATAATTATTATTTCTTTTCTCTCACGTGTATCTTTTTGGCAGATAAAAATCATGCAAATGTAATTTAATTTAAAGGGGAAACTGGTTTTTGATTTTAGCTTTAATTTGAAGCCACCAATGCCAGTTTTCTGACAAAAAGGCAGAGCATTTGGGTCTGAGACACCGAGCTTGCATCAATTAGATGGAAGCTTCCCTCTTTTGTATGGAAACTTCCCTCTCCCGGCCTATAATTATATGCTAGAGTGGGGATGCATGTATGACATTTACTGGAAGCTTGGGGTAAAAGAGGGAAGCTTGTCAGTTTTTATGGGAGCTTGCAAGAAAAACATAGAAGCGTGTCAGGTTTTAGAGGCACGGTTTGTATCAATCACCCCAAGCGATATGAAGAGAACCCCAAGCTTTGGTATAGAATACCATATTTATGTGTAGTTGACCCAAACGTTGGGGTAAATAGATGGAACGTTGGGGTAAATAGATGGAACGATTGGGTAGAAAGAAGGAACGTTGCGGTTAAAAAGCGGAACGTTGGGGTAAAAAGAGGGAACGTTGGGGTCAAAAGAGGGAACGTTGCGGTAAAAAGTCGGAACGTCGGGGCTAAAAGAGGGAACGTCGGGGCTAAAAGAGGGAACGTTGCAGTAAAAAGTCGGAACGTTGGGGTTAAAAGAGGGAACGTTGGGGTAAAAAGAGGGAACGTTGCCTCTCAACAATCAAAATTTGGACGTATGGAGGGTTTTTGGGTGTGCCTGTCCTGTCAGGTGACAAAAAATCAGTAATTGGTGTATCAGTCCTCATTAATGTGATAGCTCAAATTGTATCTACAGACCCATCCATTTTTTGTTTCTCTCAAAAAATACTCAATCTTTTTAAAGCTTTAATGAAAGCTATGAAGTTAATTCTTCAGTTCTGCTATTCTCTTTGAAACTGAACCGCGTTCCCCAAGCCTGATTATCATTAGTAGTGTTTTTACTATAATCCCCAAGTGCGTTATAATATAGGCCTTTCGGGCTACTTTTTTGTCTCTTTCCCCTATCAAAATAGATAATTCTTCGGGAGGTTTATTGGCAATGCTTTTGGCAAATTTCCATGCCCCGTCCCTGGCCAGTCCCATGCTAAAATCAACTAGAAAGTTATCGACTTTCCCAGCTAATTTTAATATTAGCTTTAAAGTAGGCCAAATTTTTGCCAAGTCATTCTCCACGTCGATAACCAGTGACGATAACACTTCATTTATTTTGTTAAAGTCATCTTCTAAATCCTCAATGTTTTTGTTTTTTGAGATTTCCGCGGCAGCAATCCCTAGGTCAAGACTGATATGGGCATTCATACCAATTAATAAATGTTGCAAAACTATTGGCCAATATTTAGTCGAAAGCCCGAAAGCTCTCTTCCAAGAGGTTGTAATTGCTTCATTTTCTTGATAGGCACTATAGGCATCTATATATCTTTTGGCAAAGACAATATCCAGTTTTTCCATTCTTGGCCCATTGTCAAAATAATTATTTTCTATCCCTTCTTTAACCTTTATTGTTACTTTTTGATATAATGCGGCAAAGTAACCCAGGGGATCTTTGTTGTTTTCCGATTCAAGTATGATGTTTCCTAAAATGGAAATGACTTCATCAATGGAGTTTATTTGTTTCAATATTTCAACTGGTTTAATAGTGTTATTTCATTTAATAAGCTTTTCACCTTCATCAGCTTCCATCAATTGCCAGGTTATAATATACTTCAGTTCCCGATATTCTTCGAATTGATTCTCATCAAAAAACTGGTCAGCAGTAGATTAGGGATGGACACCATTGCAACTGAACACATGGATTATTATTTTACCGCAATCCAATAAACAATTAAATAATTCTTTCAATTTGCGAATTCATTAAGGTAAATCCAATAGCCATTTATGGCTATTTTCAAAATCCATTAGGTTATTGATTTATCAAGATAAGATAATCAACAATTAGCCTATATGATTGCTTCTAAAAGCACCCGAAAAGAACTCTAATGCAATATGTTTTTACATTTTTTACAGATCATTCGGTCACCCACCCTCTCACTTCATCCTTCTAAAAATGGCCATAAATGGGGGTTGGATTAATCGATTTTAATGATCAATTTTATTAAAAAAGAAAACCATAAGAAGGATTTTACTGGTAATGCATCCTTGGTTTACAGCGAGATGAAGATGATTATTACAATATATTTACTATGTCTTAAAGAAACATCAACTAAAAACCCATTAACATGGAAAACCATTTTATAGCCTGGTGGAATGTTGAAAACCTGTTTGATGTAAAAGATGCCCCCAGGGAAAGGAGGCCTGAGAGTATTAAGCGCAAAATCCAGGCCGACCTTACCAACTGGACTGCATCGGTACTTTCAAAAAAAACAGATAACCTGGCATCAGTAATAAAGCAAATGAACAGTGGAAATGGCCCTGACATCATGGGTGTATGTGAGATCGAAAACAGATACGTGCTTGAGTTGCTCTTTGGGAAGGTGAAAATTGCATCAAGGGATTATAAACTTATACATCATGACATGAGCGACAACCGGGGAATTGACGTTGCGTTTATTTATGATGCAAATAAATATCAATACGATGAGCAGAATTTCTTTCATCATACGGTTGTAAAGAGATACCCTACCCGCGAACTCGTACAAGCCACACTAACTACCCAAATGGGAAATGAACTGGTACTGGTCGGAAACCACTGGCCTTCCCGTTCCGGTGGCCAATATGGATCCGAGCCATACCGCATCATCGCCGCGGAAACACTGAGCTACTTTATTCAAAGGATTCAGGAAGTAAAGAAAGAGGAAATGGGTGAGGATGCGGCAATTATTGTAATGGGGGACTTCAATGACGAACCTTTCGATCGGTCCCTGACCCAATACGCCTTAAGCGTCCGCGACAGAAATAAAATTGTAAGGGGTTCTAATCCGTACTTGTACAATCTTATGTGGCCCATTATGGGTCAGCGCAGGGCTAGTTATGTCTATGGTGGCAGACCGATCATGCTGGACCAGTTTATGGTATCCAAGGGAATAGCTAAAAAATCTGGCAAGTATAATCTCGATGAATATAAAGTCAGGTTAGAGCAATACGACAGAATGGTTTCAGGCAGCTATAATACACCGGTTCGATTCGGGCAAAAGAAACCAGTCCTGGATGGTTTCAGTGATCACCTGCCGATATCCATGGTACTTGGGGAGAAATAGCTGATTATGTAGCACACGAAAACCCAATGAAACAAGCGTTAAATTTGTAGGGCAAGTATTAACCCGCTAAAATAGTCATTTATGGCTATTGAATTAGTTGTTTAGAATACCCAACTTGGTTATCTGACTTTGCCCTAATAATCGATAATGGATGAATTTATCAAAGCAACTGTTGCTGAGCTGGGTGCAATGGGGATCAGCAGTTCGAAAAGCAACCCCTCCATCGTGGGCTATGAAAAAAAAATATCCCTAACTTCTTTCCTTGGCCTAATACTGATCCTTGCCTTCCAAAACCTACACTCTCAAGAGCTAAGAGAAATACGCATCGATGATATCCCCCAACCAGGCAAAACAACAAATTGGTTAAAAGAAAACTCAAATATCAAGGTTTTTGATGATGCAAATGAAACAAAGGTCACGATTGAAATAACACTGGATTCCGGATGGATCTCCGTGGTACACGATACAGGGTGGATAGTCGAAACCGATTCCCAATACGTGGTTGAAATGTATTATGATCATCAGGATCAAGGTTCTTTGTTTATCAAATTATCAAATGAGATCATGATATATCAAGTTGAAATTAAATCAAATGTGACCAATGAAAAAGAATTTGTTCTTATCCAGGCCAAACTGGGAAATGAACTGAACTTCGCATCCACTGATTTATTGATTTTGCCCCTGATTTATAAGGTAAGTGTTTTGGGCTTCAGGTGGTTTGTCCGAAAGAAAGCAATGATTCGCATCGTTATGAAAAATTAACCGATCAGTATTATCCATGGATTATAGAAGCCTGTTTACAAAAGAAAAACTACTCCCGTCCCTTGAATTGGAAAAACAGGATATTGCCTATCAGGTCTGGGAATTGGGCCGGATTTATGGCCAACTCACCAATAGTTTTATGCGAATAAGATTAAGCTTGAAAGAGGCCAACGCAAATGCAGCAGTAAGCGATTTGATAGACCAGGTGAGATCAGTATTCGAAGATTTTTGTTATCTCTCCGATAAATTGAAACAAGTAAAGCTTACAGTAATTGGCGACATGAGTGAATTTAATAAAAGCATTGATGATTTTTTACAAGCATCCGAAGGGGAATGGGAAAATGAGCTTGATGGAATGATGAATGTATTGAACAGATGGTACATTCGGATTTGCAATCAGATACGGGCTAAATCTATCCATCTTTCCAATGTCTTCAAATGCAGTCACGGATTAATTACACTCCAGGCAAAATTAATCACTGATATCCATTCCGAGGAGATCGGGGAGATGGTGAAAGCCACCATCAATGATCTTGAAAAACTTGAAAAAGGAGATAAGGTATTGACCAGTCCGAACCTGGAATTGTCAGCACAAAACCTGAGGATTGTCAAATTCAGGGTGGAAGGAATTTATAAAAACCTCAAATTTTTACGCCGTCTGGCAGAAGAGAATGCCGACTTTTACAAAGAACGGTTAATGCAACGCTCTGAAGTAATAGAATACCTGATACTTGACATCAAGAACCCGTCCGACTATTTATCACGACCCATAAAAATATATAATAATGTCATTCCATTTCTAATTAGCTACTATCTTGTTGTCATACCAATTGTCATCGTTCAGGAGTATGATTTATGGTTGATATTATCTAATGACAAAATGCTTTTGGCAATATTGACCGGTTTCGTTCCGCTCTATCTTTCGTTTATTGTTTGGGCATTCAGAACCATAAGGAATCACTTGATCGTTACGAGCTTTAAATTCAAAAGATCTGATTTTAAATAATTGTAGGTTGAAATTGGATCGATGAAGGAAGTGCATTACTAACTATTCCTGACCGTACCCTCTTTATTTAATCCTGATTTGATAAAGGGTTCGGAAACATGTCGGATTCATCTTCTCCTGCCTTTGGGGTAAGACAGACAAAATCTTTTTCAACCAGTATTTGAAGTATTCCATCATTGGCAATACTTGACTCCATGGATGTTTGCTCACTCTCGCACCACTCCTGACCTATGGTAAAAGGAATATCAACTGAAATAATACCATCATTAAAAGAAGCAGATATTTGACTTTCCTCTGACATCCTAAGCTGATAACCCATGGTACTGTTGTTTCCAAATTCTGTCACTTCTTTAACCACGCCATCAGCAGCCCATCTTTTTACGTCAGATTGTGTTAATCTTAAGCGGATTGAATTGCCTTTAATTCTGATTTTCATGGAACAAATTTCGGAATTAAATCGGATATATCATACAATGTGGATTTAAGTAATTCTATAGTCACCACAGTAAATATTAAATCTCTTGTTCCTGAGGAATCCAATTAATGTAAGGCCGAAATTTTTTGCAGTTTCAACGGCCAGGCTGGAGGGCGCTCCCACTGCCGCAATAATCGGGATTCCTGCCACTATTGCTTTTTGCACCAGTTCAAAGCTGGCTCTTCCGCTTAAAATTACCAGGTAATCATCCAGGGGCAACAAAGCGTCTTGTAATGCCGCCCCAACTACTTTGTCAAAAGCATTGTGCCTACCAATATCCTCCCTTACCAGTATTGATTCACTTTTCAAGTCATAAAGTTCCACGGCATGCAATCCACCGGTATGCTTAAAGATCAACTGTTTGCTATCCAATGAATCAGCTAATTTTGCAATTAAACTGGCACTTACCTGGGGGGTTTTGTCATTCCTTGCACTGCAATTGAGGGCGTAAATGGATTCGATTGAAGTCTTTCCACATACACCACAGCTTGAGTTTGTATAAAAATGCCGATCAAGTTTTTCAAAGTCCAGAGATATGCCAGGCTTTAACTCTGCCCTCACCACGTTCTCCTTTTCCATTTCCTTTCCTACATCAGCGCAGTGTTTTATCGAATCGATTTCTTCTATGGATGTGATAATGCCTTCGGTGTACAAAAACCCCAGTGCGAGTTCCATGTCGTTCCCCGGGGTCCTCATGGTAACCGAAATAGTCTTTTGAGCCCGGGATTTTGGTTTTCCGTATCCTAACCTTATTTCCAAAGGTTCTTCTACAGCTACCAGATCGTCATGGACTGATACGGTGCCTTTTTCCGTCCTCTGAACTTTGACCGGAAATACTTTGGAGGCCATATTTAATTATGATAATCCTGAAATATTACCTTTGTTGTCAATATCTATGTTTTCTGCAGCAGGTATTTCCGGTAATCCCGGCATTCTCAGCATTTTACCTGTAATGGGTATCAAGAACCCTGCCCCTGCTGCAATCTCGATTTCCCGTACTGTCAGTTTAAAACCTTCTGGCCTGCCCAATAGTTTTGTATCGTCTGATAATGAATTCTGTGTTTTAGCTATACAAACTGGGAGGTTTTCTATGCCCAATCTCTTTATCCTTTTCAGGTACAATTTTGCCTTTTCCTGAAATACAACTGAACCTGCTCCATATATTCTTTTGGCTACGGTTTCAATTTTATCCTCAAC
>CBDVAV010000108.1:0-9908 GCA_965372055.1 uncultured bacterium
AGGGACTGGACTTCCATAGACCCAAATTATGGAACTGGGGAGGATTTGCAAGAACTGGTTGACATTGCCCATGAACACGGGATTAGGATACTAATGGATGCTGTGTTGAACCACACCGGTCCGGTTACTAACATTGACACCCAATGGCCGGATGACTGGGTGAGAACTGGCCCCAGATGCACTTATCAGGATATGCAAACAGCTATAACTTGTACCCTGGTGGAAAATTTGCCAGATATTAAAACAGAAAGCAACGAGGAAGTAGATCTACCCGATTTCCTGGTTGAAAAATGGAGGACGGAAGGTAGGCTTGATCAGGAGATGCAAGAACTTGATGAGTTTTTTACACGAACACACTTTCCCAGGGCACCGAGATATTATATCATCAAATGGTTGGTGGATTGGATAAGGGCTTATGGTATTGATGGATTTAGGGTGGATACTGCCAAACACACCGAAGCCTCGGTTTGGGAAGAACTTTTGGCAGAGGCAATTGCAGCTCTCAATGAATGGAAGGAAGAAAATCCAGATAAAAAACCCGATGATTTGGAATTCTTTATGACAGGGGAGGTATATGGTTATAGTATCAACAATGGCAGGATTTTCGATTATGGGAATAAAGAAACCATAGACTTCTTCGCCAATGGTTTTCAAAATTTGATCAACTTTTCCTTTATTCATGATATAAAGAAGCCAACTGAAGAACTCTTTAGTAGTTACTCCAATATGCTCACAACTGGAGATTTGAAGGGATTGGGTGTACTCAATTATCTTTCGTCACATGACGATGGCAACCCCTTTGATCCGGAAAGGACAAAAGTTTTTGAGGCTGGCACTAAATTACTGTTAACGCCAGGCACTGCTCAAATTTACTATGGAGATGAAATTGCCAGACCTCTGATAATTGAAGGTACCGAGGGAGATGCCACTTTACGTTCTTTCATGAATTGGGAAGACCTGGACAAGAATACTGATAAAAACGGATACTCAACCCAAGATGTCTTAAGTCACTGGAGTAAACTGGGAACTTTTAGAAAAGAGCATATCTCTGTAGGGGCAGGAACTCATACCAAATTACAGGATTCCCCTTACATTTTTAAGCGTGAATTTGATCAAAATGGATTCAAAGATAAAGTTCTTGTAGTGATGTATTTGCCAACAAATGAGTCTCAGATAATTAATGTTTACGATGTATTCCCAGATGGAACTTTGGTTAAAGATTATTACTCAGGGACAATCAGAGAGGTAATCGACGGAAAGGTCAATTTCGATACCAATATGGAAATGTTGCTGATTGGTGAGCCATTTGAATAAGTCAACCTTAATTATATATACAAGATCGGCTAGTTAATTGCTTTCAATATTTGCCCTGGCAGCAGCAATTCTTGCCACTGGCACCCTGAATGGAGAACAGCTCACGTAATCCATCCCTACTTTGTGGCAAAAAGCAATTGACCTGGGTTCTCCACCATGCTCACCACAAATTCCTATTTCCAGGTTTGGATTGGTTTTCCGTCCATTTTTTACACCCATTTCCACCAACTGGCCAACTCCGTTTTGATCCAGAAATTCAAACGGGTCCTCTTTGAGCAGGCCTTTCTCTAAATATGTTGGTAAGAAACTGCCAATATCATCCCTGGAGAAACCAAAAGCCATTTGAGTTAGATCGTTGGTGCCAAATGAGAAAAATTCAGCCTCTTTGGCAATTTCACTGGCCATCAAGGCTGCCCTTGGAACTTCAATCATAGTTCCAATAGAGTATTCTATGGTATCATCCCTTTCTTCAAACACTTTACGGATTTCATCATTGAGGATATTTTTCTGCATGGTAACTTCTTCAACACTGCCAGTGAGAGGGATCATAATCTCAGGCAATGCATTAATCTTCCTTTCTTTTAAATTAAGTGCTGCTTCAATGATAGCCCTTCCCTGCATCCTGGTAATCTCAGGATAAGTGTTTCCCAAGCGACAACCCCTATGTCCAAGCATAGGGTTCATCTCTTTAAGGTTTTCGATCTTTTCGTTGACCACGGCGAATGAAAGCCCAAGGTTCTCAGCTACAACTCGCTGGCTGGCTTCATCCATAGGCACGAACTCATGGAGTGGCGGATCCAGCAAGCGGATGGTTACAGGCAGGCCTTGCATAGCTTCGAGTATTCCTTCGAAGTCTTCCCTTTGCATTGGCATTAGTTTGTCGAGTGCTTCTTTTTTATTGTCAGTGATGATCATTTCCCTCATCACATTGATCCTGTCCTTGGCAAAAAACATGTGTTCAGTGCGGCAAAGACCAATCCCTTTTGCCCCAAAACTTCTGGCCAAACTGGCAGATTCTGGGGTGTCTGCATTGGCCCTTACTTTTAAACTGGAGAAGATATCTGCAATATCCATTATCTCACCCAGGTCATCCCCTATATCGGGTTCTGTAGTATTCAGTTTTCCTTCATAAACCTCCCCGGAAGCCCCGTTGAGACTTATCCAATCCCCCTCCTTATAGACCTTGCCGCCCATGGCAACGATTTTGTCAGCATAGTTTATTTTCAAGTTTCCAGCACCGGAAACACAACATTTGCCCATACCCCGTGCCACCACCGCAGCATGGGATGTCATACCACCTCTCATGGTTAAGATACCATTAGCGGCATCCATCCCTTTCAGGTCATCAGCAGAGGTTTCAATGCGCACTAAAATTATGTCCTTACCATTGGACTTCCATTCTTCTGCTTTCTCCGGCGTAAATACGATCTGCCCTGTAGCGGCACCCGGTGAGGCAGGTAATCCGGTGGCAATCACATTGGCCTTTTCCCTGGCATCCTTGTCAAATACGGGAAGTAACAGTTCAGTTATTTTGTTGGGATCAATTCGCTTTACCAGCATTTCCTTATCAATCAACCCTTCATTATGCATATCCATGGCTATTTTTATCATTGCTGATCCGGTGCGTTTTCCATTTCGTGTTTGTAGGATCCATAACCTGTTTTCTTCGATGGTAAATTCAAGGTCCTGCATGTCCCTGAAATGGGCTTCCAGTTTGTTTTGCCAATGATCCAATTCTTGATAAATTTCAGGCATGTATTCTTCAAGGGATGGGTATTCCTGCTCACGCTTTTCTTCTGTGGCTTTAGCCAGTTTAGCCCATTGAATTGAAGCCACTTTGGTAATTTGTAATGGAGTCCTGATTCCCGCTACTACATCTTCGCCTTGGGCATCAATCAAATACTCACCATTAAATGCATTTTCCCCAGTGGCAGCATTTCTGGTAAATGCCACACCTGAAGCTGATCTATCTCCCATATTACCAAAAACCATGGCTTGAACATTAACAGCCGTGCCCCATTCAGAGGGAATTCGGTTAATTTTCCGGTAATACACGGCTCTTTCTGTATGCCAACTTTCAAAAACAGCCACTATTGAATTCCATAGCTGTACCATGGGTTCGGATGGAAATTCTTTGCCTGTCTTGGTTCTAATGATGCTCTTAAAACGACTGACAATTTCTTTTAAGTCGATTACTTGATATTCACGGTCGCTGGAGTACCCCTGCTCTTTTTTAATATCTTCCAGAATGTCTTCAAATGGATCAGTATCTTCAGGGAAATATTTACCAATGTCCATCACCACATCACCGTACATCTGTATGAACCGCCGATAACTGTCCCAGGCGAACCTATCTTTCCCTGTCTTTTTCGCCAGGCCCACCACAGATTCATCGTTGAGCCCAATGTTTAATACCGTGTCCATCATGCCGGGCATGGAATCCCTGGCACCGGATCTTACTGACAAAAGGCAAGGATTCTCATTTGACCCAAATTCGGTGTCCATCACTTTTTCAATATGGTCTATGCCGCCAAGTATTTCCTCACCTAACAGATCGGCTGTAGCCCTACTGCCCAGTTGATTGTATTCTGTGCATACATCAGTGGTGATGGTGAAGCCGGGAGGCACGGGCAAACCTATTCGTTCCATTTCTGCAAGGTTGGCACCTTTGCCGCCCAATAGTGGCTTCATGGTTGCATCCCCCTCTGCGTTATTGTTACCAAAAAGATATACTCTCTTTTTTGAATCTACCGTTAGTTCCATGGCTTTGCTATTTTGATATGTGGATAATACTGTACTTTTCTATTCTTAATAAAAACGGAAATAACCTTTTAAATCCTTAATCGGCTATGACTTACATCAATTGTTGTACTGATTTTAAGCAGGATTATTTGGGCTATTATGGAGAAACAATATAATTCTTATACCAGGTAGTTGTTCCACAAGTAACGCTCCTGATCGAATTTTACCATGCCTGAAGTACTGTTCAAAAAATCGACCAACCCTTCGTAATCTTTTGACCTGTTGGAAATCTCCAGTCCATCATGGAATTTAAGAAGGTCCTGTTCAAAATCTTTCCTGTCATAACCAAAAAGCAATTCCATTGCCGTGGTAAGCTCTTTGATAGTGATTTTTCTTTTTATCACCCCCTTTTTGTTGAGGTAGAAAAACAACAAACTTATCTCCTTTCTGTTTGACAAGTTGCTGGGATCATTTGCCTGGGCGCTATAGTTGGGATCCATAATATCTCCTTGCTGGTTTGCGGTTAATATCAATAAAGGGGATTCATGTTGCAATGACTTTTGTCAGTAATGGATTGACAATGAACGGTTGTAGGCTACCTGTTAATTCTATACACGATCGAGAAACCTATTCAAGTTTGGGTTTATTAGCAAGTTCTACACTAATCCAGGTTTCGTCTACATATTTGGGTTCTATCTTTAACCTATAAATTGGATATTCATAGTGAAGCTTATCCATTTTTATATTTATCCAGTTTCCTAAAAGTACTTTATCCAAAATTGAACTTGGCCAAAAATTTTCATAATCTGACATTTCATTTTGCATCTCACCATTAATAACTAATTGCATTTTATCATTTTTCATCCATCTAACTAAAATGTGATACCACCCTGAATTTACAATCAAGTTACTTCTTAACTTTTTTTCTCTTCCATCCTTATTTGAAATCCAAAACTGCCAGTAAATATTTTTTTGATTTTCGTTGGTAAAACTATAATCTACATCTGGACTTAGGCTTAATCCCAAAGCATTTTCATATTTCGCTGGGTTTAGTGCTATATGTCCTCCATCGTTAGTTGCATGTGACAATATATATCGATTATTAATTCGTTTATTTAAGATTTCTTTTCTATCTGGGAGATTTGTCCACACTGAAATTGAACATGCATCCCAATTGATAAATTTTGATGGGATACTTATATTATCATTCTGTAGAATTTTTGTTGGTTTTTGTTCAAACCTCTTGATATCTATGCTTAAGATCAAATTTTTAACTTTATCTACTTCAATTTTAAGGTTCTCCAGATTAGAAACTGATATAAAAATAAAATGAATTCTATTTTTATATTCTATAAAACTTTGATCTATTGTTTTCTCATACTTTTGTTTTGCTTTCTCCAGAGTTTCTGGTGAATCAGGAGAGACGAATACTAATAGATATGAAACGGGCCTTTCTGATTCCCGATAGTTATGAGCCAACTTATTTCGAATTTCAAGTAAGGTAGTATTAATAACCCTTGAAATTCTTCTTCTAAATTTTAATTCAATCATTAAGGTATTATTAAACTCTTTTCCGAACACTATTTTATCAGAACCTATATTTCCTATTTCATAATGATGATCTTTAAAGGAAGAAGAAAATATTTCATTAAAATAAAACTCAAGAATTTTGTTTTTAATTGGCGTCAATCGAATCTTCTTCCTCATAAGAAAATTAATTGCCTCGAGTGTTAATTGTTCATTTTGGTAGTACTTGTCTGATTCATCAATAAAATCTAAGAAACTTTCAGGAATAATATCAGCGGATACTAGTTTACTCAAATAGGAGAGGTTTTTTTCTTGACCTCTATTCAGTGATTTATAAAGACTACTATAAACTTTTTTTGAGATGCTTATAAAATCATTAAAATTTCTTTTATAATTGCTTTCCAGGGTAACTGGTTTATCAAATTTTAATTTAAGTGCGGTCTCTTTTTTAATTCTATATTTAGGATTAAGTGGAGGAGAATCAAATTTCTCAATAATAGATTTATTTTCTAATTTTCCGAGAAAACTATCTAAATAATCTTCTAACTGACTCTGTGTTATTTCAATTAACATCTTAGTTCTTGTTTCCTTGTCTACCTCCTTTTTCATGTTGTCCAGCCATACTTTTAAAATTTCATTTCTATCAAAATCTTCATCCTTACCCATAACCAATTTTGCCAAAAGAAAAAGTTGACTAACATAATAGTCTTTTATAGCTTCATCATCCAAATCAGTAGTTTCTTCATCATATATATCGTCAATAGTTTTAACCAATTCTGTAAAAATAGTTAAGTCCTCAATTGAGTCTTCAAGATTAAGAAATGCATTACTGCTATCATCATATTTTAAATTTTGCCTAATTAGGCTTACAAATTTTCTTGGTACGCGATTGGAATTGTAAATGAGTTTATTTTTATAGGCGTCAAGCATTTTACGATTATCAGGGCTCATACTTTGTACGTTTGCAATTTTGTCAAATAACTCTTTGAGTTGCGTTGAAGTAAGGAGCCCAATGTGTATTACTCTCGAAAATAAACTTGAAAGAATATCATCATCCTTTGTATGTGAAAAGTAATAATCGAAATAGAGCCCTGTCCTGCAACAACAATAAAACTTGCGTATCCAGAAACTAAATAGGGTTTCATTTCCTTTATGAGTTTTTCCAGATCTTCAGGTTCAACCTTGTCTAGTTCATCAAGAACAAATACAATTTTGAAGTTGTCTTTTAGCTTTTTTAGAAGGTTGAAAAAATGATAATCGGCGATTTCATCATCATATAATGATTTTCTGTGAAATTCATCAATATTAGTTTTTTGCCTAAGATATGAAGAGCGAATATTTAGACCTTGCCAAAGAATTAAAAATAAAATTAATAAATGGTCGAATATTTTTGAAGGAAATATGAGATTAAAGATTGATAATGATGAATAGCCAAATATTCCAATTAAAGGTAGAAATTGGATAATTATCTTTTTTATATCAACTTCTAATTTCCAAGTTTTTTCCTCCTTTAATGTTGTTTTATTTTGAGAAGTGATTTCAAAAAATGTTCTTTCATAAAGCGATGTCAATAAATTAAAAGCACTATTTTCTAATGATGTTTTATCTTCCTTTTCTTTGCTCTCCAAGTCTTTTAATTTCCCACTGTCTGATATTTCTAGGTAAAGATTTCTTATCAATTTTCTTAGAAGGAATTTTTGACTTTGATATCTGGAAAAATTCGTCTGAACAAATACAATATCATTTGAAGAGTCTTTATTTTTTGTTTGATTATTCTCTAATTTTTCTTCGATCTTTTTGAGAAATGAACTTTTCCCGGATCCCCTATATCCTGAGATTAGAAAACAAGTAGGATTTCCTCTTAGGTCATTAATAAGCTCATCCATGCTTTCTTCATCAAATAAGAATTGATCATCAAATTTTTTTTGATAAATAGCATCCGTTAACTTATTACGGTCAATTTCAATCTTCATCATTAGAACACAATATCTTAATCTATATAAGCAATATTATATACCTCTCATACCTCATATCCATCCAATTTACATAGAATAAATTAAAGTGAATTTTTAGGAGGCTGTATAAATACGTATAGGAAAGTGTATAAATACGTATATAGGGTCACTTTCTGAGAAGAATAGACAGGTTTTGAAACTGATATTTTGTGGAAATTAAAATTGATTATTATCCTTAATCAGGCTTCTAAATTAGTAATTCATCCACACTTTCCCAGTTTATTGGTACACTGAGGTAAAAAGTGAAACTGATTAAGATGATTTGAATAAGTTTCATTAAAAAATTTATAGAAAGTAACTATCTTTAAACGTGGTTAATCTAAAGCAAAAGCTGATCGAAAAAATAAAATCCTCTCAAAATGAGGAATTGCTTGGACAAATTTTTCAAATTCTGGATGAGACTGACCAATCTCATTATCACCTTAGCCAAGAACAGATAGCATCAATAAAAAAAGCTAAAGCCCAATTAGAGCGAGGTGAATTTTTGACTCAGGAAGAAGTCGAAAAGGAATTTGAAAAATGGCAAAAAGAATAACCTGGGTACCTGAAGCCAAAGATCAACTTAAGAGCATTGTTCTATATTGGAACAGGGAAAACAATTCTAAAGCATACTCTGAAAAAATCAGGATTAATTTAAAGTCAATGGTAAAATTCATTGCAATAAATCCAAATATTGGGAAGCCATCTAACTTCCAACAGGTTCTCGTAAAGGTGTTCATGAAGCATTTTTTGATAATATACACTTATGATAGCCACAAAGTTGTTATTTTGAATTTTTGGGATGTTAGACAAAATCCGGAAAAGAACAAATATCTAAAATAAAATAAGAGTGCAAGGGTAAAGTCAATCAATTACCAATTAGCAGAAATAATAGTCAAATGGATATGAATACTTGAAGGCTGCGAGGTTATCACAATTTGTGATAACCTGCCTGGGAAAGAGAACAGGTTTACCAAACCTTCTTTTACTAAGATAGTAATTAACCCCAACCTATTTAGCCTTGGATTATTAGAGGTTTAGTAAACCTATTTCATGCACTGACTTACTAAATACTAAATTCTAACCTTCTATCCCTTTCAGGCTTTCTTCCAAGATCTTGATTTTAGCTTCCGCATCAACTTTTTTCTTCTTTTCAGTTTCTATCACTTCGGCGTGGGCATTATTTACAAATTTCTCATTGCTGAGTTTTTTATTGACCACCTTGAGAAACCCTTGGGTATATTCCAGTTCTTTGGTTAATTTTTCTTTTTCAAATTCTTTGTCGATGCCTGTATCCAGTGGAATGAAGAATTCATCGCTTTTAACCATGAAAGAGGTTGCACTTTCTGGTTTTTCACTGATATATTCCACTGTTGAAACCCTGGCCAGCTTTTTTATCGCAGAAATGTTATGATCATATTTTCCTTCGGAAGACTTTATCATCAATACGAGTTCTTCTTTTGGTGGAATATTTCGGGAACTGCGGATATTTCTAATATTGGAAATAATGTCAAATGAAATAGTGGATTGATTTAGTATTTCTTTGTCAACCTTGCTGCTTTTAGGATATTCTGCCACTATTATGCAGTCCTTTTCACCTCTTTCTTTCATTCCGTGCCAGATCTCTTCGGTGATAAATGGCATAAACGGATGCAGTAGTTTAACCAGCTTCTCAAAGAATTCCAGTGAAGCATCTTTGGTTTTCCTATCTATTGGTTGCTGATAGGCCGGTTTAATCCACTCCAGGAACCAAGAGGCGAAATCATCCCAGAAAAGCTTATACAAGGTCAAAAGAGCATCTGAAATCCTGAATTTGGAATAGTGGTCTTCCAATTCGAGCATGGCTTGGTTCAAGCGGGATTCAAACCAGTCAATAGCCACTTGATTATCATTACCATTAAGCGAGTCCTCTACCTCCCATCCTTTGATCAGCCGAAAGGCATTCCATATTTTATTGGCAAAATTCCTTCCTTGTTCCAATAATTTAATGTCAAAAAGCAGGTCGTTTCCGGCGGGGGAACTGAACAGCATACCGGTTCTCATTCCATCCGCACCATATATTTTGATCAATTCCAGGGGATCAGGGGAGTTGCCCAGTGACTTGGACATCTTACGCCGCTTTTCATCCCGAACGATACCGGTTAAATAAACATTTTTGAAAGGATACTGCCCACGGTACTCATAGCCAAATAAAATCATTCGGGCTACCCAAAAGAACAGAATTTCAGGCGCGGTGACAAGGTCGTTGGTAGGGTAGTAATAATTGATATCTTCATTATCGGGGTCTATCAATCCGTTAAAAACACTGATGGGCCATAACCCTGAGGAGAA
>CBDVAV010000109.1:0-9881 GCA_965372055.1 uncultured bacterium
CCGGAAACAAGAACCCCGGTCCTGGAACCTTCCCGGTAAACTGTTAATCCTTTACACCCAGACTTCCACCCGGTAAAATAAATCTCATCGATCAAACTCTCAGTTGCTGTTTCAGGTAAGTTCACAGTAACGCTTATAGAGTGGTCTATCCATTTCTGGATGGCACCTTGCATCTTTACCTTGCTAACCCAGTCGATATCGTTTGCTGTCGAATTATAATAAGGTGACTTTTTGATTATTTCAGCCAGTTCTTCTTCGGTTAAATCTGAAGCCAAACTCGTATCATACTCCTCTTTTTTCATCCAAGTGATAAACTGGTGATGGAACACATTGTACTCTTCCCATGAATCCCCTGATTTGTCAACAAAATCGACCTTGACATTAAGATCATTCTCGTTGATTTTCTTCCTTCTTTTGTAATGGACTTTAAACACTGGCTCAATACCAGATGTGGTTTGGGTCATCAGACTGGTGGTTCCGGTTGGAGCAATAGTTAAAAGTGCTATATTTCTCCGCCCAGATTTCGTCATGCTGTTGTACAAGTCCGCATCCTCCGATTTGATTCTATTAATAAATGGGTTATTGATTTCGTTTTGTGAATTATAAAGCGGAAATGAATCTCGCTCTTGCGCCATTATCACTGATGATCGATAGGCTTCCAAAGCAAGGGTTTTATGCACTTTTGTCGAAAATGAAATTGCCTCTTCACTTCCATACCTAAGGCCAAGGGCTGCAAGCATGTCCCCTTCGGCAGTAATCCCAAGGCCTGTCCGGCGTCCTTCCAATCCTTTTTCCCTTATTTTATGCCATAATTCCAGCTCTGTTTTCTTCAGTGCCGCCGGCTCAGGATCATTTTCAATTTTCTTAAGGATGGTGTCGATTTTTTCTATTTCGAGGTCTACGAGGTCATCCATCAACCGTTGTCCTATTGCCACATGTTTTTTGAACAAATCAAAATCAAATTGTACATTTTTAGTAAAAGAATCTTTTACATAACTAAACAGGTTTATTGCCAGCAATCGGCAACTATCGTATGGACATAGGGGAATTTCCCCACATGGATTGGTTGAAACAGTTTTAAACCCATTTTCCGGGTAGCAATCAGGTATGGACTCATTAAGTATGGTATCCCAGAATAAGACTCCAGGTTCAGCGTTTTTCCAGGCATTGTGTATGATTTTATTCCAAAGATCACGTGCCTTTACCTTTCTGGTTATCAATGGGGTGCCTGAATCAATCGGGAATTGTTGCATATAATATTTATCCTCCTTAACGGCCTCCATAAATTGATCATCAATTTTTACTGAAATGTTGGCCCCGGTAATTTTGCTACTATCGCTTTTTGATTCAATAAAGAATTCTGCATCTGGATGTTTGATTGAAATAGATAACATCAATGCCCCCCTTCTGCCGTCCTGTGCAACTTCCCTGGTGGAGTTGGAATATCTTTGCATAAATGACACTACTCCGGTGGAAGTCAATGCACTGTTTTTTACTGCGCTTCCCGATGGCCTGATATTGGAAAGGTCATGGCCAACCCCACCCCTTCGCTTCATCAACTGAACTTGTTCTTCATCAGTTTTCATGATAGCCCCATAAGAATCTGCATTGTCTACTTGTCCAATCACAAAACAATTGGATAATGAAGCGATTTGAAAATCATTTCCAACGCCTGTCATGCATCCTCCTTGTGGGACAAGGTACTTGAACTTCTTGATCAGGTTATATACTTCATCTTCAGAAACCGGGTTAGGGTAATTTTTTTCTATTCTCCCAAATTCTTTTGCCAGTCTTCTATGCATGTCATCAGGGGTTTTTTCGTAAACATTTCCGTCCGAATCTTTCAATGCATACTTATTCAACCAGACCTTTGCAGCTAATTCATCTCCATTGAAATACCTGACTGCCTCCCTGAGGATATCCTCTCTTTTATATTTTTTCAACTTTTCCAGCTGTTCTTTTACAGGCTGCTTTTTTGCTGTAATTTCAATATCCTTAACAACATTTCCAAAATTGATTTCCAGGGTATTTTCTAAATTTTGCCTCATAGTACTATTATTAGAATCTGAGTAAAAAAACGGGGATTTAGGTATTCATCCTTAAGATATATAGACCTAAATATCCGTATATATTACATCAAAAACAATTTATCCAAACATAAAAAATCCAATTAAATTCTTGTATTTCAAGGATTAGTAAAGCATATCAAATACAAATCCTTGATATTAATTACGATATGAAAAAAATAAATTAACTTTGCAATTCGAGGCGAAATACATTGAATACTTCTCAAACCATATCTCTATATCAGCCCGTACTTTACTCGATCGCACTAAAGATGGTGAATTCTTTTGCCGATGCTGAGGATATTGTACAAGAAACTTTTCTTAAATGGTTAACCATCGAAAAAAAGAATATAAATAATACCAAATCATACCTGGTTAAGGCTGTAACCAATAATTGTTTGAACCACCTTGAATCATTAAAGAAAAAGAAAGAAGATTTATTCGATAAAGTCAATCCCAGGATGTTCAAAGAAATGTACCGAGAGCTTGACTTTAGTCGCATTGATTTGGAATTCGATATTTCAACTGCGCTGTCGGTGATCCACAGTAAACTAAAACCCCTGGAGAAGGCTGTTTATCTCCTGAGGGAAGTTTTTGATCTGGATTACGACAACCTTCACGAGATATTTGACAAAAGTCAGGAAAACTGCAGGCAATTATTTTGCCGTGCTAAAGAAAAGTTAAACCTGGAAAATATAAAATTGGAGAAAAAAGCTCTTGAAAGCAATCCCCCTATTCTCAACAGTTTTAAAAAAGCTTGTAAATTCGGCCATTTAACAAGCTTAATTAACGACTTGAAAAGAGAAATCATCCCAAAATTCCAGTAGTTTGAAAAAAAAATGAAATTTATTGTCACAACTTCCAAAGTTTATTGTCTTTAATAATAATTACCTATTCCAATCGGAGGTAAAAGTCATCAAAGTTGAATAAAAAAATAATTTAGAATATACACATGATAATTATAGCCTTTTTTGTTGCTCATTGGTATCTTTCCCTGTTTTTCCAGACATTCTTCATGCATAGATATGCTGCCCATAAGCAGTTTACCATGTCGCCATTCGTGGAGAAAGTATTTTTTGTGCTGACTTGGATTTTCCAAGGGTCAAACTACCTCAGTGCATATGGATACGGCATTATGCACAGGATGCATCATGCATATCCAGATACCCCCGACGATCCCCATTCGCCCAAATATGATGGAAACCTATTTAAAATGATGTGGAAAACGAAGGTCATCTATACTGCATTAACCAACAAAACCATGAAGGTAGATCCCAGGTTTACAGAAGATATACCCGAGTGGATCGCTTTTGATAAAATTGCCCGTTCCTGGGTATCACGCATTTTTTGGGGAGCATCATATTTCTTTGTGTATTGGTTCTATGCAGAAGTTTGGTGGCTTTGGTTACTTCTCCCCATCCAATGGTTCCTTGCACCTGTGCATGGCGCAATAATCAATTGGTGCGCTCATGTATATGGTTATGTTAATTTTAAAGTTGGAGATACATCCAAAAACTTTCTGCCTTTCGATTTTTTAATGATGGGTGAAAGCTATCATAATAACCATCACAAATTTGCACATAGAGCTAATTTTGGTGGAATAAGGTGGCATGAAATCGATCCAACCTACCTGATTATTTTGCTGCTAAATAAAATGAGAATTATTAAAATCAAGAAAACCGAGGAAGTGAGTATTGCTTCTCTGAAACGAGCTGCTTAATTTTCCGGATATTCAGATTTCAGATAATACGGCCACAATCAAAATTGCTTTTCCCAAACCTGATATTATCACCCAGGTCACCAAGTGATTTGTTCTTTAATACTTCTTTATACCTCTCTTTAATTTGTTTAAAATCATCATGGAGTGGACACGGAATTCTATCGGAACAATTATTTATCCCGATAGAACACTTATCTAAAAATTCTAATCCATCTATGGTTTTTATAATGTCCATTAAAGAAATTCTTTTTGCAGGCTTTATGAGATAGTACCCTCCAGACCGTCCCTTTAAAGAGCCTATAATATTATGCCTAACTAGTAATTGTAGTACTTTACTTAAAAATGGTTGAGGTATCATTAAGGCCATGGCAATTTCCTCAAGCCTTACTTTTCTTTGGCCTTCACCATGCAGGGCAATATATATCATTGCTTGCAAGCCATATTCACAGGATTTTGAAAACATTGTTTTAGTTATATCTCAGTTCTGTTTTGATTTTATCATTCTTTTATCACCACTAAATATTGGGTCAAAAAAGAGGTATAAAAAAATTTACCTCTAAATAATTTCACACAATAATGTAAAAATCAAAGTAGAAATTTGTTTATTAAAAATAAATATCGATATTTAGACCTTAATATCCAATTATTATAGACCTTAATATCAAATTACTATTATGAAAAGGTTCCTGACCACCCTTTTATCATTAGGCTTGTTAACTTGTTTTTATAATGTATTCGCCCAAGAAGGCGAATTATTGTTTAAAAATGTTTGTGCCGTTTGCCACACAATTTCTAAAGGAACCCTAGTGGGACCCGACTTGGCCAACGTCCATCAAAAACGGAGTGAAGCATGGCTACTGCAGTTTATAAAATCATCGCAGACGATGGTACAAAGTGGTGACGAGGATGCGGTTGCAATATTTACAGAGTTCAACCAGGTAGTGATGCCCGATGTACCCTACACGGAAGCCGAAATAAAATTAATAATTGAGTTTATTGCCAGCCAAAACCCAGAAATGGCTGCTGTAACCGAAAAGTCCACAGAACAAGTTACAGATAAGGCTGAAGAAGTAGTGGAGACAGGCAGAACAGTAAATGATGCTACAGAAGAAGAAATAGTGATTGGCAGGTTTCTTTTCACAGGAGAAAAAAGACTGGAAGGTGGAGGCCCAGCTTGTATCTCCTGCCACAATGTAGTTAACGATAAGATAATAGGTGGGGGATTGTTGGGGAAAGACCTTACTGATGTATTTACAAGAATGAACGAAGCCGGGATAAAAGCTATACTAGGCGCCCCTCCCTTTCCAGTAATGAAAGAGGCCTATAAAGGGAGTGTTGTTAGCGAAGATGAAGCTTATTATCTAACTGCTTTTTTAAAATATGCCGATCAGGAACAATACTTTCAACATCCAAGGAATTATAAGCAAAGATTTCTCTACAGCGGGCTGGGAGGTGTAATATTTCTACTGGTGGTGTATGGATTTGTATGGCGGAAAAGAAGGAAGAGAAAAATCAGTCATGATATATATAAAAGACAAGTGGCTTCCGAATCGTCATTTTACTAATAAACTAATTAACATAAACCATTTCAAATATGAGTTGGATTGAAGATATCATATCACCCCAAACCAGGCAGTGGGAAGAATTTTACAGAAACAGGTTCCAGCATGATAAAGTTGTCAGGAGCACACATGGTGTAAATTGCACTGGTGGATGTTCTTGGCAAATACATGTCAAGGACGGTATTGTAGTTTGGGAAACACAACAATTGGATTACCCTCTTCTGGAAGGCTCCCTTCCTCCTTATGAGCCCCGTGGCTGTCAACGGGGTATATCTTACTCATGGTATCTATATAGCCCACTTAGGATTAAGTACCCCTTGATCCGTGGTACCCTGATCGATGCTTACAGGGAAGAAAAAGAGAAAACCGGAGATCCCGTTAAAGCCTGGGAAAATCTTCAAAACAATAAAGAAAAAAGAACGAAGTATCAAAAAGCAAGAGGCAAGGGAGGGTTCAGGAGAATTCACTGGAATGAAGTGATGGAATTAATGGCTGCTGCCAATATTTATACGGCTAAAAAATACGGACCCGACAGGGTGATCGGATTCTCCCCTATCCCGGCCATGTCAATGCTAAGCTATGCTGCCGGTAGCCGGTTCCTTCAACTGTTTGGCGGGATCAATCTTAGCTTTTATGATTGGTATTGCGATCTGCCCACGGCTTTTCCAGAGATATGGGGTGAACAAACCGATGTATGCGAGAGCGCCGATTGGTACAATGCGAAAATGATTGCAGATATGGGTGCTTGCCTTAATATGACGAGGACTCCTGATTGTCACTTCTTTGCTGAATCCAGGCATAACGGTACAAAGACTGTAGTTTTCTCACCTGATTTTAGCCAAGTATGCAAATATGCAGATCAATGGGTTCCTGTTCACGCTGGTAGTGATGGAGCATTTTGGATGGCGGTCACCCACCTGATCCTGAAAGAGTGGCATCATGAAAAACAAACACCATATTTCCTTGATTATGTAAAGCAGTATACGGATTGCCCATTCCTAATGAAGCTTGAAAAGGATGGTGATTACTATAAGCCAGGTCAATTGATAAGGGCAAATGAATTATCAGAGTATAAAGACATCGAAAATGGAGAGTGGAAATTCCTTAATATAGATCAGGAATCTGGAAAAACAGTTGTACCAAAAGGTACTATCGGGCATCGTTGGGAGAAAAAGGGAGGCAATTGGAACACCAAGCTTGAAAATTCCATTGATAATAAAGAATACGATCCAGTACTCACTTTCCTAAAGAGTAGTGATGAAGTTCTACAAGTTACATTCACAGAATTTGGGTTAGACAATCACCGCCAAAGAGGAGTCCCAGTGAAGTACCTTAAAACTTCAAATGGTAAAGTCCCGGTAGCAACAGTTTATGATGTTGTAATGGGTCAATATGGAGTTGGCAGGGACCTACCAGGAGATTATCCGAAAGACATTAACGACAAGGATGCTGCTTATACGCCGGCCTGGCAAGAAATTTTCACTGGTATTGCTTCCGAAACTGTAATACAGTTTGCCCGGGAATGGGCCAACACTGCCAACATGACCAATGGCAAATGTATGATCATCATTGGTGCTGGGATTAACCATTGGTATCATGCTAACCTTATGTACCGCTCCGGAATTATGGCCTTAATGCTAACGGGTTGTGTTGGTAAAAACGGTGGGGGAATGAACCACTATGTAGGCCAGGAAAAACTTGCTCCCGTGGATTCCTGGGGTGCGATAGCTTTTGGAAAAGATTGGCAGGGAGCAGTAAGGCTGCAACAAGCTCCCTTATGGCACTACATTAATACTTGCCAATACAGATATGACGGGCAGTTTTCAAAATATAATACTGTTCCCAAAAATAAGTGGACCAAGCAGCATACTGCGGATACAATCTTTCAATCTGTCCGTATGGGATGGATGCCATTCTATCCCCAGTTTAATGAGAATACCCTTGAGGTAAGTAAAAAAGCTATACAAGAAGGTGCTAAATCAGATGACGAGATAAAACAGCATGTTCTGGAAAGGTTAAAGAAAAAAGACCTTAAATATTCTATTAGTGATCCAGAGGCTGAAGAAAATCATCCCAAATTATGGTACATATGGCGGGGAAACGCCATCATGGGAAGTATGAAAGGTCATGAATATGCATTAAAGCATTACTTGGGCACTCACTCAAATAAAATTGCTACTGATTCTGAGGATCACACCGAAGAAGTCAATTGGCATGACATCGCACCAGAAGGTAAGATGGATTTGGTAGTCGACCTCAATTTCAGAATGGATTCCTCGGCATTATATTCAGATATAGTGCTTCCTGCGGCTTCATGGTATGAAAAAGCAGACCTGAACAGTACAGACATGCATTCATTTATACATCCTCTTTCTGCTGCCATCGCCCCTGTTTGGGAATCTAAAACCGATTGGGAAATCTTTAAGGAAATAGCGAGAGTGACCAGTGAGATGGCTAAAGAACACCTAAATGATCCACAAAAGGATATTGTTTGTACTCCAATTGCCCATGATACCCCGGGCGAAATTACCCAGCCCAAAGTTAAAGACTGGTACAAAGGTGAATGTGAAGCTATACCCGGCAAAACCATGCACAACATTGCAGTGGTGGACAGGGATTACACAAAGCTCTATGAAAAATTTATTACCCTGGGAGATAAAATTAAAAAGGATGGCCTGGGAGCCCATGGCAACCATTACATGTGCGAAGATACTTATGATGAAATGGTAGAGTCAAATCATTTCCCAGTAGAAAAGATAGGTGATAAAGTTTATCCGTCTATTAAAGAAGATACCTGGGCTGCAAATGTTGTATTGCATATGTCGTCACTAACTAATGGAGAGTTGACTGTCAGGGCGTACAAAAACGCTGAAAAGAGAACGGGATTAGTGCTCGCTGATCTTGCTGAAGGAAGTAAGGATGTCAAAATCAACTATACAGATATACAGGCTCAACCAAAAAGATACAATACCTCTCCCCTTTGGTCCGGGTTGATGAATGATGGCAGGGCTTACGCGGCCTTTACTTATAATGTGGAAAGATTGGTCCCCTGGAGGACACTAACTGGTAGGCAACATTTCTACCTCGATCATGAGTTGTACCTTGCCTATGGTGAAAATCTGCCCACCTACAAGCCTTCTCCTAAGCCCGAAGTTTACGGAGATCTAAAGAATACCCTTGAAAATAAAGAGGCCATAATCCTGAATTGTCTTACTCCTCATGGAAAATGGCATATCCACTCCACTTATATGGAGAACTTGAGGATGTTGACCCTGTCCAGGGGATGTGAACCTTGCTGGATGAGTGAAGTGGATGCAAAAGAAATGGGAATAAAGGACAATGACTGGGTAGAAGTTTATAATGATCACGGCGTGTACTGTACGAGAGCAGTGGTGAGTACCAGAATACCTAAAGGTGTATGTATTGTTTATCATGTTCCCGAGAGAACAGTTGGTATACCAAAATCACAAGTCAGGGGAAACAAACGAGCTGGGGGTCATAACAGTTTGACCAGGATTCACTTGAAGCCAAATTTTCTGGCTGGTGGATATGGTCAATTTACCTACCACTTTAACTATTGGGGGCCAATAGCCCCTAACAGGGATACACATGTTATTATCAAAAAAATGGATAAAGTAGTTTTTTAAAAATTGAATTCGAATAGCTGATAGTTTAAAAAATAAAAATATGGATGTTAGATCACAAATGTCAATGGTTTTTCACCTGGATAAATGCATCGGTTGCCATACTTGTTCAATAGCCTGCAAGAATATTTGGACCGATCGTAAAGGTGTCGAATACCAATGGTGGAACAATGTAGAAACCAAACCGGGTACAGGATACCCTACAAAATGGGAAGACCAGGATATCTATAAAGGTGGATGGGAAAAGAAAAATGGAGGTGATATTTCCTTAAAAGGTGCAGGTAAGTTAAAAGGGTTGATGAATATATTTCACAATCCACACCTTCCTGTAATTGATGATTATTACGAACCATTTACCTACAAATACCTTGATTTGATCGAGTCCCCATCAAAAGATGACCAACCCACTGCAAGGCCGGTATCACTGATCACGGGCAAACCCATGGACATAAAATCCGGGCCTAATTGGGATGACGATTTAAGTGGAACACCAGACTATGCCAGGAATGATCCCAATCTTAAAAATATGTCCCCGGCAGAACAAGAGGCAATGTTTCAACTGGAGCGGATGGCCTTTTTCTATCTTCCTCGGATTTGTAACCATTGCTTGAACCCTGCTTGTGTTGCAGCTTGCCCTTCAGGTGCTATTTACAAACGAGGTGAAGATGGAGTGGTTTTGATAAATCAGAAAGTATGCAGGGCCTGGAGGATGTGTGTTACAGCCTGCCCTTATAAAAAATCATATTACAATTGGCATACCGGTAAATCTGAAAAATGTATCCTCTGTTACCCTCGAATCGAGGCCGGCTTTGCCCCTGCCTGTATGCATTCTTGAGTGGGCAGGATCCGGTATTTAGGAGTTGTATTATATGATGCAGACCAGATACAT
>CBDVAV010000110.1:0-9858 GCA_965372055.1 uncultured bacterium
GAACTGGGTGTGCTATCTGAAGAAAAAAAGGAACTTATTTCACAGGCTTGTGATGAAATACTTGAGGGTAAACATAATGAACAATTTCCTCTTGTAATCTGGCAAACAGGATCTGGAACACAGTCTAACATGAATATGAACGAAGTTATTGCAAACCGATCCCACGTAATTGCTGGAAATGATTTAGGAGAAGGAGAAATGTTGATCCATCCCAATGATGATGTAAACAAGTCACAGTCATCAAATGATACCTATCCCACTGCAATGCATATATCGGGATATAAAATGATTGTGGAGAGAACCATCCCCGGAATTGAAAAACTGAGAAATACTTTGGAAAATAAAGCCATTGAATTTAAAGATGAAGTTAAAATAGGCCGTACACATTTAATGGATGCAACACCGCTAACCCTTGGGCAGGAATTTTCTGGATACGTAAGCCAGTTGGACCATGGGCTTTTGGCCTTGAAAAACACATTCGCACATTTATCAGAGTTAGCATTGGGAGGTACTGCAGTTGGAACAGGGATAAATACACCTCCGGGATACTCCGAATTAGTGGCTGAAAAAATTGCTCAATTTACAGAGCTGCCTTTTATTACGGCTCTAAACAAATTCGAGGCACTAGCATCACACGATGCCATAGTAGAAACCCATGGTGCACTTAAACAATTAGCAGTAAGTTTGATGAAAATCGCCAATGATATCAGAATGCTGGCATCCGGCCCAAGAAGTGGGATTGGCGAACTTATTATCCCTGCCAATGAACCTGGATCATCAATTATGCCCGGTAAAGTTAACCCCACGCAAGCAGAAGCGTTGACAATGGTCTGTGCCCAAGTAGTTGGCAATGATGTAGCAGTAACCATTGGAGGATTAACCGGGCATTACGAACTTAATGTGTTCAAGCCAGTGATGGCACATAATCTGTTAACTTCCGCCAAACTCCTGGGTGATGCCTGTGTATCTTTTAATGATAATTGTGCGGTTGGAATATTGCCCAACCAAAAGAACCTCAAGAAAAACCTGGATAACTCCTTAATGTTGGTAACAGCCTTAAATACTCATATCGGTTATGAAAAAGCAGCAAAAATAGCAAAGACCGCCCATGAAAACGGCACTACACTTAAGGAAGAAGCCATAAATCTCGGATTCGTGACTGCCGAGGAATTTGATCAATGGGTAGTACCCAAAGATATGATTTGAAGCTTCAAGTAGTGCAACATTGCGTTTTACAGGTATTATTTTGTACATTTATGATGTTTAAAACAACAAACCCAAACATGAAAAGGACAGTATTAGTATTTATTTGTGCTTTTGTATTTGTGTCGTTTATGGAAGTGAAGGCCCAATTATCAAAGGCAGAAAAAAAGGAATGGAAAGGTAAAGTTAAGGAGTTCAAAAAAAATCCTGAGTTGTTGAAAAACCTAATGGAAGAAAGAGACAACTTGAGAAACACGGCCAAACAGGCAGAAGCCAAGGCAAATGGTTTGCAATCATCAATGGATGACAAGGACAGCAAAATCAGTGAATTGCAAGATGACCTCAATAGAATGAGGGGTCAGTTAGCCTCTGCAACCGAAGCCAAAAGAAAACTTGAAGCAGATATGGTTGCCAGTCCTAAAAAGAATACAAATTATGACCGAGGGATAGTTTTTAAAGTCCAAATTGGTTCTTTTAGGGATAAAGACCTTGCAAAGTATTTTGAAAACAATGAAAATTTTGCTGGGGAAATTCGGGAGGATGGAACTCAAGCCATTACCTTGGGTATTATGAGGGATTATTGGGCAGCTGATACCTTCAAAAAATATCTCAGGGAAATGGGAGTTAAAGATGCCTGGATAGTGCCATTCAGGGATGGACAAAGGGTTGAACTGAAAGAGGTTCTCGAAAACCTGGATCAATAGGCACTGTTGAAGCTATTGATAAGACGATATGACAAAGCAGCTATATTATGGCTGCTTTTTTTAATATTCTACCAATTATAATAAGTTGTATTTATGGAAAAAAGATGGGTATTTAGAGAAATACCTAATGAGACCTCCATTTCACGGTTAATTCAGCAATTAAACATCAATAAAATACTTGCCACAATATTGGCTCAGCGAGGAGTCGATACTTATGATAAGGCAAAAAGCTTTTTCCGGCCATCCCTGGACGAACTCTATGATCCTTTTTTAATGAAGGATATGGATCATGCAATAGAGCGATTAAATTTCGCAATTAGGAATCAAGAAAAGATTTTAATCTATGGGGATTATGACGTGGACGGAACCACTTCAGTTGCCCTAGTGTACGGATTTTTGAAAAAGTATTATCATGATTTGGATTTTTACATTCCTGACCGTTATCAAGAGGGATATGGTGTGTCTGATAAGGCAATAAAATGGGCTGCTGAAAACAATTTCAAGTTAATTATTACACTTGATTGTGGTATAAAAGCCAGTCATCAAATCAGTAATGCAAAACGGCAGGGGATTGATTTTATTGTTTGCGACCATCATACACCAGATGAAGAACTGCCGGAGGCAATCGCTGTATTGGATCCCAAGAGAAATGATTGTCCCTATCCTTTTAAAGAATTGGCAGGATGTGGCGTTGGATTTAAACTATTACAAGCATATTGCTTAAATAATGACATCCCTTTGAAACCACTTTTTCGAAACCTTGATTTGGTATGTATCAGTATTGCCTCTGATATTGTTCCAATTACTGGGGAAAACCGCATTTTAGCATATTATGGATTAAAGGTACTGAACAAGAACCCACGACGTGGGCTGAAGGCATTGATGGATTTATCAGGTTATAACAGGGAGATTAATATTTCTGGAATTGTATTCGGAATCGCCCCTCGAATTAACGCCGCGGGCAGGATAGAACATGCTAAGGATTCTGTAAAACTTTTGTTGGCCTCCAACGAAGAAGAAGCGGGCAAACTTGCCCAACAATTAAACCTTCATAACACCAAGAGAAAAGATTTTGATATGAGCATCACCAAGGAAGCACTGGAGATGATCGATAAAAGTGAAACCATTAAAGCCTCTAATTCAACAGTTTTATACAAATCTGACTGGCATAAGGGTGTGATTGGCATAGTTGCTTCGAGGTGTATTGAGAAATATTACAGGCCTACCATTATTCTCACAAAATCTGGAGACAAAGCTACAGGATCAGCCAGGTCAGTCAATGGGTTCGATCTATATGGGGCAATTACCAAGTGCAATGATCTGTTGGATAAATTTGGAGGACATAAATACGCGGCCGGCCTTACATTGCCCATTGAAAATATTGATGCTTTTAAATCCAAATTCGAGGAGGTCGTCAGCAGTAAGATAACACCAGGGCAATTGATCCCACGGATAAATATTGATATCAACATTGATTTTAAGGATATTGGCAATAAATTATACAAAATTATTCACCAGTTAGCCCCTTTCGGTCCAGGGAATATGCAACCTGTATTTGTTAGTAACAACGTTAAGACAGATAAATCGGTGAGACTATTGAAAGATCAGCATATAAAAATGTTTGTAAGTCAAAAAGGATTTACCCGGAAAATTGAGGCGATCGGATTTAAAATGGCTGAATTTTTTGATCGAATTTCAAAAGAGGAGTATTTTGATATGGCCTACACCATTGAAGAAGCAGAATATAGGGGCAATAAATATTTACAATTGGTGGTGAAAGATATTAGATTTGCCGACTAAAATTGATAGTTTAAAATGATCCTGAGAGCGGAAAACCTTGTAAAGATCTATAAAAGAAGAATTGTTGTAAACAATATTTCAGTTGAAGTATCTCAGGGCGAGGTTGTGGGATTACTGGGGCCAAACGGAGCAGGGAAAACCACAACTTTTTACATGATTGTTGGCTTGATCAAACCAAACGATGGCCAGATCTTTCTTGATGAGGAAAACCTTACCGGGCTGCCAATGTACAGAAGGGCAAAAAAGGGGATAGGGTATCTGGCACAGGAAGCCTCTGTATTCAGGAAATTGAGTGTAGAAGAAAACCTGATGGCGGTTTTAGAGATGACGAAACTTAGTCATAATGAACAGAAAGAGAGAATGGAGGCCTTGATTGAAGAATTTAGTTTGGGCCATGTCAGGAAAAACAAGGGAGTATTGTTGTCAGGTGGAGAAAGGAGAAGGACAGAGATAGCCCGGGCATTGGCAGTGGATCCGAAATTTGTATTGCTGGATGAACCATTTGCAGGGGTAGATCCCATCGCGGTGGAGGAAATACAATCCATAATTGCCAGGTTAAAAGAAAAAAATATCGGGATACTAATCACCGACCACAATGTTAATGAGACCTTATCGATAACCGATCGGGCCTACCTGATGTTTGAAGGGAAGCTGTTAAAAGCTGGAACTGCTGAAGAGCTAGCCCAGGATGAACAGGTTAGAAAAGTTTACCTTGGCAAACATTTTGAACTAAAAAGAAAAATCTAACTTGTGAAGTAAATACACTCGTTGCAAAGTTTGTTTTATACCAAATATTTGGATATTTTATTAGAACAATCCCTGACTAATGAAAATACTGAACTCCATATTAACCTGGGTAATGAAGAAGCGGATCCATCAGATCGAACTATTCATGAAATACCCACATGAAGTTCAGAATGAACTACTCACCCACTTATTAAAAACAGCAAAAAATACTGAATTTGGTGAAAAATATGGATTCGAGGATTTATCAAACTACGAAAAATATAAACTTCGAGTCCCATTATTCTCTTATGAATCAACATATCCTTATATCGAGAGAATAATGAAAGGAGAGCAGGGTATCTTATGGCCTTCAGAGACTAAGTGGTTTGCTAAATCTTCAGGGACAACTAATGCCAGAAGCAAATTTATCCCGGTTTCCCCAGAAGCCCTGGAGGATTGCCATATGAAAGGTGGGAAAGACCTTATTTCAATTTATGTTAATAACCATCCTGATTCTGAGATGTTTGATGGAAAGGGGTTGGCCATTGGCGGCAGCCACCAGATTAATCAGTATAATCCTAATGCCAATTCATATTATGGTGATGTTTCAGCTGTAATCTTGAAAAACTTGCCCCTGTGGGCACAGTTTGTCAGAACCCCCAGTCTGGAGATAGCCCTGATGGATAAGTGGGAAGAGAAAATCGATAAAATGGCAATTGCAACCTCAAAAGAAAACGTGACTTCCCTTTCTGGAGTCCCAACCTGGACGGTATTATTACTGAGACGCATACTTGAAATTACAGGAAAGGACAACATCAAAGAAGTGTGGCCAAATTTAGAAGCATTTTTTCATGGAGCAGTGGCATTTTCTCCTTATGAAGATCTTTTTAATTCCTTGATCCAGTATGGAGATATGAGATACGTAGAAACTTACAACGCTTCAGAAGGGTTCTTTGGTATTCAGGATATGACAGGCTCAGATGAACTGCTTCTGATGTTGGATTACGGAATATTTTATGAGTTCATCCCATTTTCTGAAATTGATAAGGAACAGCCCAAAACAATTGGCCTTGATGAAGTTGAACTGGAAAAGAATTATGCCATGGTCATAACTACAAATGCAGGGCTGTGGAGATATTTAATAGGGGATACCGTTAAATTTACTTGTCTTTCTCCGTATAGGGTCAAAATCACGGGACGTACCAAGCACTTTATTAATGCTTTTGGTGAAGAAGTTATTATTGAAAATGCTGAATCTGCTGTTACTAAAGCTTGCAAGATAACCAATGCCATAATTGATAATTTTACTGCTGCCCCAAAATACCTGGATAAAGAACACAAAGGAGGTCATGAATGGGTAATCGAATTCATCCGTGAGCCTGATGATATGAATGAATTTATATCTTTGCTTGATAATACCTTGAGGGAAATAAACTCTGATTATGATGCAAAGAGATATATGGACCTGGCATTGGAACGACCTACGGTGCATGCAGTGCCTCAAGGTACTTTTTACCAATGGATGAAAAAAAGAGGCAAGCTTGGTGGTCAAAACAAAGTTCCCCGCCTTTCCAATGATCGTGAATATATTGATGATATTTTAGACTCTGTTAGTGTTGCAGAGTGAAAACCAAAGTGAAAACTGATAATATTAATTGAGAAAGCCTCTTGATTTGAAAATCAGCTTGCCTTTTTACTGTTGATCCAATCATTGACCAGCTTTTCTAAGATATTTAAAGGTACCGCCCCGTTTTTTAGTACTACATCATGAAACTCCCTGATATCAAATTTATCACCAAGTTCACCCTGAGCTAATTCCCTCAACTCCAGTATTTTCATCATTCCCACTTTATATGCTGTGGCTTGGGATGGCATTACAATGTGTCTTTCAACCATTCTTTCACAATCCCGATCACTGCCAGGTGTATTCGTTTTGTAATATTCGATCCCTTCTTCACGTGTCCATTTTTTACTATGGATCCCTGTGTCCACCACCAACCTGCAAGACCTCCACAGTTCAGCCGCAAGCCGCCCAAAATCCGAAAAAGGATCAGCATACAAACCCATTTCTTTGGGGATAAACTCTGAATACAGCCCCCAGCCTTCAATATAGGCCGTGTACCCTCCAAATTTTCTGAATTTTGGCACATTTTCCAGCTCCTGGGCAATGGCAATCTGCATATGATGACCGGGAATACCTTCGTGGTAAGCCAAAGCTTCCATATCGTAATTTGGCATATCCCGTGTATTATACAGGTTTGCATAATAATACCCTGGTCGGGAGCCATCAGGGGCCGGGCGGTTATAAAATGCTTTCCCCGTTGATTGTTCCCTGAACGACTCCACCCTTTTTACGATCATATCTGCTTTTGGTTTGGTCAAGAACAACTCATCCAACCTGCTTTTCATGTTATCGATTAGTGCCGTGGCATCTTTCATATATTCTTCTTTCCCTGGATCGGTATTAGGGTAGTAGAACTGCTCATCAGTCCTCATAAACTGGAAGAACTCTTCTAGAGATCCTTCAAATCCTACCGTTGCCATGATATCCCTCATCTCGCCGTGTATGCGCTCAACTTCCCTAAGGCCTATATCATGGATTTCTTCGGCGGTAAGTCCTGTAGTTGTGGTACGTTTTAGTGCAATATTATAATAACTTTCACCATCGGGAAATTTCCATGCCCCGTCATCTAATGTTGCCCTTGTCTCCTGGTCTTTCATAAAAGCAATCAACTTTTCATAGGAGGGCTTCACGTAAGTTTCAAGCGCTTCTCCTGCTCTTTGGATCAAATCCACTTTTTTATCGTCATCAATGGTATCCAGTGCATTTACTTTTTTTGTGAAATCATCTAAAATAGTACTGTTTTCCCCAGAGTTGTCGAACGGCTTGCCTTTAAGGATGTTCTCTGAATCTGCAATTACTCTTGGGAACACGAACTTCGGAGGTATAATCCCTTTTTCTTCACGGACTTTTAGATTAACCAATAATTGCTCAAAAAGGCCTTCAACATTTTCTAGGCGCAAAATGTAAGCATCTGCATCCTCTACATTGGTAATCCTATGTAGGTTGATAAGGAAGGATGGAATCTGTGAATGAGTCCCGAACATCTGGTTCACGGGATAATTATGGAACCTGTACTCAAAATTGTTTATCTGGTTTTCAGCATTTAATACAAACAGGTCATAGCTGATCTTTGTCTGGCCATCCAATGCGTCAAAATTAATTGAGTCCCTTAACCACTGAAGTTCCGTCTTGGTAATTTCAAGCTCTTTCTGATCATTTTCATCTGAGATGTCACTCCATTTGTCATAGTCCTTTTTAATGCCCAGTTGTGCCTGGAACTCAGGACTTCTGTCTACACTCTCGTTGAATGATTTTTCAAAGAAATCGTTTGCCCGACGTGATTCTTCAGTAATTTCCTCAACTGAAATATCATAGGATTTTTCTGTAGATGTACCACATGAAACTAGTACCAGGCTAATTATGGTCCCAAAAATTTTGTTTGTTGTCAACATTTTAATTGATTTTAAATAATTGTGAAGTTACTTATAAAAACATATTGTGATTCCTTGCTTATTCCCGCCAGTCCGTTATCAACGAGTGATGGTATTCATTAATCCGTAGATATATTTAATAGCCATCATATGGAATAAATCCAATTAAACCGGTCTTCTATTTTACCGTATTTTATATCGTTAAGTTCCTTTAACACCTTGATTGAAAACTCCCTTTTTGCCACGGGCGGTAGCACATGATCTCTACCGTCATATCCAATTAACTCAATATTTGCTATTGTAGCGGCAGTGCCCGCACCAAAGGCTTCCTTTAAAGTCCCATCTTTTGCTGCTCCAATTACTTCTTCAACTTCCACTTTCCGCTCTTCAACTTTCATGCCCCAATCTTTTGCAATAGTTATTACACTATCCCTGGTTATGCCATCTAAAATAGTGTCTGATACCGTTGGGGTTACCAAGGTGTCTCCTATCACGAACATGATGTTCATGGTACCGGATTCCTCGATGTATTTGTGTTCTTTGGCGTCTGTCCAGATCAGTTGGTGATACCCTTTGTCCTGTGCCAATTTTGCGGGATATAGGGAAGCAGCATAATTACCCGCTGCCTTTGCATAGCCCGTTCCTCCTGCAGCAGCCCTGGAATAATGGGTTTCAATCATCACCTTAACCGGAGTTGAGTAATAGGCACCTACAGGGCAAGTAATGATCATAAATTTTAAATTTGATGAAGGCCTGATACCAATGTATTCGTCCATTGCAAATATAAAGGGTCGGATATACAGTGAAGTGTCCGGTCTGTCAGGTATCCATTGTTTGTCCAAGGTGATCAATTCGGTTAAAGCCCCCATAAAAATATCCTCTGAAATCTTTGGGATACACATCCTTTCTGCAGATTTGTTCAATCGCTTGCTATTATCAGTGGGGCGGAATATCAATGTACGGCCATCCTCGGCTTTGTATGCCTTCAATCCTTCAAATACCGATTGCCCATAATGGATGGTAGTGTTTGCAGGACTAATTTTAAAATAATCGTAGGGAACTATCTTTTTATCCTGCCATTCTCCATCATAATAATTGGATACAAACATATGATCGGAGTAAATTCTGGCGAATTCAATGTTGTCAAAATCTATATCAGAAATTCTTGAGTTTGTGCTTTGAGTTATTTGAATATCCAATGTATCTATCATACTATAAAACTATGCATATAACTTTTTTTAGTAAGACAAAAATAACCAATAATCCCAAGGGAAATATACAAATGTGCCTATTCTTCATGTAATGATGTAAAATGGCTATTTCTCGGTATTGCATTTTGAATTCATTTATTGGAATATTGGGTTATAAGTGTTATAACATGAATTTTTGGACATCAATAGCATCTACGTTCACTATCAATCTTGTAATTCTTCTATTTGTTTTCAATTATTTAATTGATAAAAGGAGAAGAGAGTGGAATGCTTTATTGTTTATTTTCTCAAAATGTCTCATGGCAATTGCAATTGGTCTTATATTATTGAGAGGCATTGCCAATGTTTATGGAATCCACTTAAGTAATATTCTCATCTTGCTATTTATTGCGATTACAATTGAAGTTTTTAGTCTTGTCTCTTATAACCATATATTTAACAAGAAAGTTTTAAGGTTCATACTTTTAAATTTTGCTGTTTTTGCTGTTTTATATTTATTTTCAGACCATAAAGATTTAGAGGCGAGTGTAATTCTTGCGGATTTTTATCTCACTATTCTTTTTGGTTATGGAAGTTTTCATTTTTTCACCAAGTTAAAAATCGATTGGAGTAAATCGGTCATAGGATAGTTATACCTATTTCTTGCACTTATCCCAATTTCCTGGATTATCAGTTCATCTTTTATGGTCGTAGTTAATTACTTCGAGAATAAGATTATT
>CBDVAV010000111.1:0-9853 GCA_965372055.1 uncultured bacterium
CCAGTAATTCAAATAACATCATCGATAACGTTATTTCAGCGAACACTAATGATGGCATCCGGTTTGGATTTTCCAGCAGTAACACTGTCCAGGGAAACAACATTGGTGTGGGAAGTGACGGAATTACTCCTTTACCAAACAATATTGGAATTACAGATTTTCAAACTCTTACCTCAAACAATAATTTATATGGTGGCCTAAACGCAGGGGAGGCTAATATCATAGCTCATAATACAAATCAGGGTATCCTGATAAATAATGCCAATCATGAAAGCTTTCAAATTATCGCCAACAGCATTTATCAAAATGGAGGCAAGGGAATTGATCTTGGAGGTGCGGGAAATAATAACAAATCATCACCACTAATTATAGGATTTACTACTACTGATGTATCTGGAGTCGGAACTACGGGTGATGACATTCATGTTTACCGCGATAATGAAGGGGTATCCCCGCTCCAGGGAAAAGAATACCTGGGAACCACTACCGTATTGGGTGATGGTACCTGGACAGCTTCTTCATCAATAACCCTTTCGGCTAGCGATTTCATCAATGCCACCGCCACCGATGGGGATGGCAACACTTCCGAATTTACTTACAACTTTGAAAATGCACTTCATTTTTCCGGGGATGATGATTATGTAAATGCGGGCGAATTCATGCCCCAATCTTATACAAAGGAGGCATGGGTGAGAATTGAACCAGGATCAGACCGTAATAATTTTATCTCATCAGATGACATAGTAAATGGTCATTATGTATACGCACCAATTGTCAATTCCTATCACCTCTCCGCGGGCCATTTTGTAGGGAGTGCACTGACGAGTATAATTGATATAGTACCACTGGATTTTGATAAGTGGTATCACGTTGCAGTAACCTATAATTCGGTTACTCAGGACATGATCTTGTATAAAAACGGCCAAATCGTAGGGAATCAAACTGTGGCCAATCATTCAGACCCGACAGTTTTGCTGGGCTCGCACAATTTCCTGAACCTGCTTACGGGTAACCTTGATGAAGTACGTATTTGGGATGATGTAAGGACACAAGCAGAAATACAGGCAAATATGACTTCTACACTTATTGGAAATGAAGCCAACCTCGTTACTTACTATCGTTTTGACCAGGGAACTCCCGGAATTGTCAATACCGGAATCACAACGTTGCCGGACAGGAGCCTAAATCAGAATGATGGTACCTTAACAAAATTTGATTTGGGTGTTGCAGATGTAAACGCTTCCAACTGGGTGAAATCAAATGCCTTTAATCCTTTTGATCCAACTAACTTGTTCACCTCGGAAGTTTCCACAACCCAAATCGATCTTTCATGGAATGATAACGCACTCAATGAAACTGGCTATACCATTGAAAGGTCCGATGGAAATAATTCTTCTTATACTGTTTTGAATACAATTGCGGCTGATGCGACATCATATAGTGACAATACCGTCTCTGCAGAGAATGGCTATTTCTATCGAGTGATTGCGAATGGTGCCTCCGGTGATTCGAATCCGTCCAATGAAAAGTTTGGAAGTACGATTACACCACCGGGAAATGCATTGGATTTTGATGGGGTTGATGATTTTGTCTCTATTGACGATCATGCAGATTTTCAATTTGGAACTGGCGATTTTACTGTAGAGACTTGGTTCTATTTTGATGGTATTTCGAAAAAGGAAGGAGTGATTTCCAAAAGAAACCCAGTCACCCCCTTCGAGCAGTTTACTATAATGATTGGAGATGGTTTTTTTGATGGAGGGCCTGGTAAAAAATTATTCATTGCGGCACTTCCTGATGGCAGATTGCCTGGTACAAATGATCGGTTCGTTGCTTCTCCATCTAATCTGACAGTAGGATGGCATCATGTTGCGATGGTTCAAGATTATGATACTGAACTGATATTGTATGTTGATGGGGCAAATGTTGGTAATTCAACAACAAGCCATGGAGGATTAACCTTTGATATTATAGGACAGCCACTGACCATAGGTAGCTTTAACGGCTCAGGATATTTTGATGGCCAAGTTGATGATGTGAGAATTTGGAGTGACGTTAGATCCGAAGCTGATATTCTAGGAAATCTATTTACTACACTTGTAGGCAATGAAGCCAACCTAGCCGCCTATTATCGTTTTGACCAGGGAACGGCAGGAGTGGTTAATACTGGAATCACGACCTTGCCGGACAGGAGTCAAAATAATAATAATGGGACTTTAACAAATTTCGATCTCGGTGTAGCAGATGTGACAATTTCCAATTGGGTTAACTCGGGGTCGGGGGCTTTCAATGTTACAATCACTCCTTCAGGAGTGCCAATTTTCTGCGAAGGTGGAAGTATAACCCTCACTGCCTCTCCGGCGGGGGCTGATTCATACCAATGGTTAGTGGAAGGGGTTCAAATTCCCGGGGAAACATCCAACACCCTGACCGCTACCCAGGCTGCACAATCCGGTAATTATAATGTGGAAGTTACCATTGGGGGAAATACACTTACTGCGGTGAGTGATATACCTGTGGTTATTTTTCCCGCTCCCGTATATGATCCCGCTTTTCAAGCAGCCAATGTTTGCAGTGGTAATACTACTGGTTTAACCTTTGCCACTACCGGATTTCCCACTGCTACCAGTTACAATATTGTTTCCATTACAGTAGATCCTGGGTTGACTCCTGTTATTTCCGGACCTACTGGATCAGGTTTGCCAGGCTCAACGATAGCCGATGACATTTATACTAATGCTACCGGATCGCCGCTCAATGTTACCTATAACGTTATCCCGGAAGAAGCTACCTGTGATGGAGTTGCGGTAGATGTAGTGATCACCATTGATCCAACTCCCACCGTAGATGCGGGGAATGATATAGTTATTTGTGAAGGTTCAACTGTCAGGCCAATTGGTAGTTTTGGGGGATCAGCCAGCAGTGCTTTCTGGTCTACCAGCGGGAACGGGGTTTTTGATGATTTTACCATCCTTACCCCTGTTTATACCCCTGGGTCTACAGATATCACCAATGGAAGTGTCACTCTTACCCTAACCACCAATGATCCCCCAGGCGGTTGCCCCGCTTTAAGTAATCAATTAATTGTAACCATAGAAGCTTTACCAACTGTAAATGCGGGAGGTGACCTCTCAATTTGTGCAGGTGGCACAGCTAATTTATTGGGAATAATTGGTGGTGGCGCATCCACTGCTACCTGGTCAACGAGCGGCACTGGTACATTCGATAACAATACCCTATTGAATGCAGTTTATACACCAAGCCCGGCAGATACTTTGGCTGGCAGTGTTATTTTAACGCTCACTACGGATGACCCCCCAGGGCTTTGTACTAGTCAAACATCACAATTGACCCTGACCATTGGTTCTGGCCCATCGGCTAATGCCGGTGGCGATCAAGTCATTTGTGAGGGTGATGTGGTGAGCTTGTCCGGATCGATTGGGGGAACAGCTACATTCAGTACCTGGACAACTTCTGGTGATGGATCTTTCGACAATGCCTCCTTACCAAATGCCACATATACCCCAGGATCAAATGATATTACTAATGGTAGTGTTGCCCTAACACTTACCACTGATGATCCCGGAGGAATTTGTGGAGTGGCAACGGATCAAGTAACCATTTCAATTGAGCTTCTACCAACCGCTAATGCAGGGCCTGATCAAACCATTTGCTCCACAGAGCCAATAAACTTATCTGGATCAATTGGAGGTGATGCCACTTCAGCTTCATGGTCGACATCGGGAAGCGGAACATTTGATGACATTACAAATTTGACTGCAATATATACCCCAAGTGTAACAGATATCTCCAATGGGTCTATCACACTAACTCTCATTACTAATGATCCTGTAGGCCCATGTCTTGGAAATTCATCTCAGTTAACCGTTACTATCAGCGACTTACCTATTGCCAATGCAGGTTCCAATCAAATCATTTGTGATGGGGATCTTGTGAATTTATCAGGATTAGTTGGAGGTTCAGCCACATCAGGTAGTTGGAGCAGTTCTGGTGATGGAGCATTTGATGATATCACCCTATTGAATGCTGTTTATACTCCAGGAGCTGTTGACCTAGCCAATGGATCGGTAAGCCTGACCCTTACTTCTGATGATGCCAGTGGTGTTTGTAATCCTGGAACTGACCAGACAATAATTACAATTGGAGCTAAACCAACGGCAAATGCCGGAACAGATCAAAATGTCTGCCCTGGCGTTCCTGTTAATCTTGGTGGGGCAATTGGCGGTTCCGCCACTTCATCTGTCTGGTCTACATCAGGTACAGGAACCTTTGATGATGCCAATATTTTAAACGCATCCTATACACCAAGTTTAGCTGATGATCTGGCAGGGAGTATCTTGCTTACACTCACTGCCAATTCAACTGGATCTTGTACACCCGGAAGTGATCAGATCACGGTGATAATAAATCAAAATATTGATGTAATATCTCAAAGTGCCAACCTAGATGTAAACCAAACAGTAAATGTTGATGTCACACTGGGTGGGGTTTTTAATGCCAACGATGTTCTGCTGGTAGCATTAATCCAACCCCCGGCAAAGGGAATTGCTTTGGTACTTTCAGATGGAACTATCGACTTCACATCAAACCAGGGAACAGTTGGCTTGGATTCAATTGGTTTTGAGGTTTGTAATCAATGTAATCTCTGCGACCAGGATTTTATTTTGATTGATATTCTTAACAGTCCACCCGTTATTCAATCTCCGGTTATTAGTGCGGTCGGGGGCGGAATAATTACCATTGATTTGTCATCTTCAATTTCTGATCCAAATGATAACGTCGATCTCTCAACCCTTGAGGTAATAGGTTTGCCCAACAGTGGTGCCAATGCGTCTATTGATGCAAGTTTCAATCTAGTTGTGGATTATACTTCGATAACTTTTACCGGAGCGGATGTTATTACTATCCAGGTTTGCGACTTGGCAGGGGATTGCACCGTAGCAGATATCAACATCGATGTGGGTATCTTTGTCTATAATGCCTTATCACCCAATGGGGATGGAAAGCATGATCTGCTTGAAATCATAAATATCGAGTTGTTCCCCAATAGCAATGTAAAAATCTTCAATAGGTGGGGAGATAAAGTATTTGATCAATCCGGTTACCTCAATAATTTAGAAACAGCATTTATAGGCCGTTCAAATCTTGGAGGAAAAGGAGACCTCCCGGCAGGGACATATTTTTATAGCATTGACCTGGGTGATGGCACTCCGGTAAAATCAGGATTTTTCGTGATGAATAGATGATGGATGAGATTTTAGACATGAGACGTGAGATTTTAGACAAATAATAGTCCAATGACCCCAATGACTTAATGACCCAATGACATATTAACAGTTAAGAGAAATCCTGAGGGTACTATTTTAGTTAGTTAATGTTACATTTTGCTGGTAAGGGGAATAGTACTTCGCATGATGTATCCCCTTTATCGGATACTTCAATCACCCTAATTTCAAAATCTTCTCCATCACTAAATATCAATTTGAAATATCCCAAGTTTGATGTCTGTTTTTCGCTTTCCAGCTTTGGAAATTCCAGTGATGCACTTTTATTCCATTTCAAACCAATTGTTTTTCTATAATAATCAGTGGTTTTACTTCCCGAACCACTTACAATCTGGTGCATATTGCCCTTTCTCCAGTATTGCAAATTGTGCTCATGGCCAGCAGCATAAATCACATTTTTGTTGTCCAATATTTTAATTAACTTTTTTTGCAGTATACCGTATCTTCTTCCTGATAAATTCTGGGAGACCAACCTGAATGAACCCAGCAAACCAAAGAAAGGCAGGTCTAAAATGCGTGCAAATTTGTATCCTGGTCTTGCCAGTCCGTGAGAACCCATGGTAAATAACGGATGATGCGCCATTACTATTACCATCTCTGATTTATTTGCCGATTCATCAACTTCATTACTCAATATCTCTAGCTGTTGATCCAGGTAATCAATGGTGGAAATCCCCTTTGGTTTGTTGACTTTGTGTATAAATGATTTGTGCAACCACCACTGCGTATCAAAAAATATCAATTTCAAGGATCCTCCTTCGTAATCTATTTTACGAATCTCCGGGCCCAAATTCCCTTCTTTCGGTAAAAAACTGCCCGTTTCCTTATTCTTTATTTGTGAGTTATCTTTTAAGTATCGCTCCACGAATTCCCCCTGGCGCTTAATAAATGCCAAACCATTTGGCCTGCTTTTTTTCCAGTCATGGTTTCCTGGGACAAAAAACGCATTACCCTGAAATCCATCATCCACAACACTGAGTTGGGAAAGGATTTTGGCATTATAAAGTTCAGCTTTTTTCGACCCCTCATCATAGTATCCCCTGGGATAAATATTGTCCCCCAGAAAAATGACCGTGCTGTTATCATTTCCAGCCATATCATTTTTCAATGCCTCTAATGCCGGCCCCCGAGACTTAAATTCCCCAGCATCGCCAATTAGATAAACAGTATGACCTGCCTGCCCAAATGCAGGAATTACCAATGGCAATACCAGAAATTTCAATATCAATCTCATTCTACAATATCCCTGTTGGGGTTTTTTCGACTACTAATATCACATGTTATAATCAACATTTGTCCTAATATAGTTCCTCAATACTTCTTTCCCAATGTAATTCTGTTTGTAATTACCAATAATATTTTCACCATACTGTAACTTTTAGCAAGGACAAACAGTCTTACTAATTATATTATTTACAATTGTGGAAAATTATAGCTTTCATTATTTTTACATTTATATAATAAATGAAATAAAATGAAAGGAACTTACTTAGGTGAATTTGAAGAAATTGTTTTGCTCACGGTAGGAGTGCTTGCCGGCGAAGCCTACGGGTTATCTGTAAAATATGAAGTGGAAAATAGAAGTGAACGGAAAGTGAATTTAAGTGCTATCCACTCTGCACTGTACAGGCTCGAAAGAAAGGGCTTTCTCAGGTCTGAACTGGGCGAAGCTACCCAACGTCGCGGGGGCAAAAGAAAGAAATATTTCCATGTTACTTCGATAGGAATGAAGTCGCTTCATGAAATTAAAGACCTGCGTTCCAACCTTTGGGAATCACTGCCAAAAGCAATTGCTGAATAAAAGAACATATGATCAATAAACCTCCATATCTCAGCCAGCTATTTTTAAAGTGGTTTTGTACTGCTAAATTAATAGAAGAGATAGAAGGGGACCTTTACGAGGAGTTTATGGACAACTCCGAGAGATACGGCAACACTAAAGCCAGAATGTTGTATTCCTGGACAGTATTGAGGTCTGTAAGACCATATTTAATAAAAACATTTAAAAGAAATAAGTACCGTTTAAATCCATTTGACATGTTTAAGAACTATTTGAAAATCGCTTTAAGAAATTTAGTCAAGCAGAAAGGCTATACATTAACCAATGTCCTGGGGCTCACCATCGGGATTATCAGTGTTTTCATGATTTTAATTTTCATCGATTCTGAAACCCACTATGACCAACATCATGATGATTACCAAAACCTCTACCGGGTAGTTACCTCAATGTCTATAAATGGAGAGGATTTAAACCTTGCATCTTCGCCTCCGGGATTGGCCGACAGGCTCAAATCGGATTTTGCAGAAATAGAAGATGCAACCAGGATGTCTATGTTTATCATGATAAACAAGAATTTATTGCAAATGGGTGATAAACAATTTTTTGAAACAGAAGGGTTTTTTGCCGATTCAGCATATTTCCGCATGTTTAAATATGATTTCATTTATGGCAGCCAAGAGACAGCTTTAGACGGCCCACAAAAAATAGTCTTGTCCAAAACCTTATATAATAAATTTTTCAGTGACGAAGATCCGGTTGGCAAAACACTCACCATTGCCAATAACCACGGGAAAACGGAGTACCAGATAACGGGCGTTTTCAGTGAATCAAAATTCAATTCACATGTCAACCCCCAGTTTATTTGTTCAATGAACAGCGGTGTGGTAGGAAGGTTTATTTATAATTCCGATGAAATGCTTGGAAATAACTTCGTCTTTACCTACCTAAAGCTTAAGCCTGAAACTTCCAAGGACGATTTTGAAGCCAAACTTCCTGCATTTCTAGAAAAGTACATTGGGGAGAATTTGAAAAAAGCAGGTGCTACAAAAGATCACCAATTGCAGAATGTTGCTGATATCCATTTGTATTCATCATTGCAGGGTGAAGCAGGTACCAACAGCAGTGCAAAATACATCTATATGCTATTGTCGATTGCTGTATTTATCCTGGTTATTGCCTGTATAAACTTTATGAATATGGCCACGGCACAATCTGCACACCGGGCCCGGGAAATAGGCGTGAGAAAAGTATTCGGGGCATATAAAACTTCCCTTATTTATCAATTCCTTGGTGAAGCTGCAGTAATCACCTTTTTCTCAATATTTCTATCAGTGATTGGCATTTATCTGGCATTGCCATATTTCAACCAGCTGGTAGGCAGGGTATTGGTGATTGATTTAACATCTAACATTCAACAGTTAGGGTTAATAATTGGATTGGGAGTGATCACCAGTTTTCTAGCGGGATGTTATCCGGCTTTTTATCTATCCTCGATGAAAACCATCAACGTAGTTAAAGGCATTCAGAAGAAAAGCAAAGGAGGGTTTATTGTCAGGAAGGGATTAGTGGTTTTTCAGTATATAATTGCTATCGCATTAATTATTGGTGCCCTCACTATTAATAGTCAGATGAATTTCATCCAAAGTAAATCCCTTGGGTTCCAGAAAGAAAACAAGCTGATTATCCCCCTTCAATCCGCAGAGGGGATCAAGCAATATTCCGTGATGAAAACCCAGATAGAATCCTTGTCAGGAATCAAATCAGTAGCTGGGGTAAATTATTATCCAGGCGAGTTTGTTCTAAACGATAATCTATTCCATAAAGAAGGAAACACTATTGAGCAGGGTGTAAGAATTCAGGCCAATAGAGTTGATTATGGATTATTGGAAACATTGGGCATTGAGTTGATATCAGGAAGAACTTTTGATATTAACCGGCCTTCTGATATAAATACTTCGGTGATCTTAAATGAGACTGCAATTAATGCAGTTGGGTATACTCCAGAAGAAGCAATAGGAAGAAAAATTTATGCCATGGAAGACACTGTTTTGACCGATTATACCATAATTGGGGTAAGCAGGGATTTTAACTTTATGTCACTACATGAAGAAATTGGATCATACATGTTTGGTATCTCTCCGGATAATGCGTATCCCTATATAATAGTTGATACTGAAACAACTGATTTTCCCGGTTTGGTCAAAAATATAGAAGATAGATGGAAGGCAACTTTACCGGGATTGCCTTTTGAATATTTGTTCTTGGATAACCAGATGCAAAAATTATATGATGGTGACCGCAATTTTGCACAGATTATAGGAACATTTACCAGTATCGCCATTGTTATCTGTTGTTTGGGCTTGTTTGGCTTATCTGCATTTACCGCAGAGCAAAGAATTAAGGAAATAGGTGTGAGAAAAGTACTTGGAGCCTCAGTTCCTGAGATACTGTTGATGTTGAACAAAAACTTTTCATTGTTGGTTTTATTGGCATTTATTTTTGCAGCGCCATTGGGCTGGTATTTCATGAACAATTGGCTGGACGCTTTTGCTTTTAGAATTAACATTGGGGCAGGTATACTGTTAACTGCAGGTTTGGTGACTTTAGTCTTCACATTGATAGTGGTAAGTTATCAATCATTACGGGCAGCAACTACCAACCCGGTAAATACATTAAGGAATGAGTGATTGTGTATAGTATTGAGTATTAAGTATTAAATAACTACCAGCTACAACAAATGACCCAATGACTCAATGACAGCCAATCA
>CBDVAV010000112.1:0-9842 GCA_965372055.1 uncultured bacterium
TGAGAGAAGGAGCATGGGACAGGAGGAAGAATCCTATTCCCCATCAACGGGTATTGGAGTTATTTAGAAATACACATCACCCAAATATTAAATCAAGGTGTTCCTTATCGGGTATCCTCTTTTGGGTGGCCTTACTTACCACTATATATACAATAAAAGAAAATAGGAATGCTGGAATTACTTCATGAACATCTTTAAGAAAATCAAATTGAAAACGGAAGGCAAACCGCCAGGTTACTGCTCCGAAAATGCCTGATACCATAGAGGCCAGAGCACCAATATCGGTTCCCCATTTGCAGTACAATCCTCCAAAAATAGCAGGGAAAAAACTGGCTGCAAATATTGCCCCAGAGAAAGCGGTAAGCTCCACGATCCCAGCAGGAGGGGACAAAGTAAATATGAATACAATACCACAGTAAACAACCATCGTCCATTTGGTTTTATGGATGATCATCTTCTCGTCCATCGGCTTCCAGAGATGCCAGATATCTTTGATAAATGATGTGCCCACGATCAGGATAACCGAGGCCAGGGAGGACATACCTGCGGCGAAAAGACCTGCCACACAAATTCCACTGATAATTTGATTATCAAATTTTGCCAACATGAAGCCAACCACTTCGTCGGTATGGTTGATGAGATAACCAGCTTCATTTTCAGTGACCATTCCATGCACCAAAGCACCCAGTCCCATCACGCAGATCAATGAGATTCCCAGAAACACGGGAGTCCAGATCATGGCAAACTTCATGCTTTTTGCATTGTCAATGGAATAGAACCTGATCAGGCATCTTGGTTCTGAAATTTGTTTCATTCCCACGGCAAGGCCAATGCCAAGTATATATAAAAATGGCACCAACTGGCCGAATGTAACCAGCCCATTGCCAATTGGAACTCCCGAGGTATCTAAATGAACAGTATTGCTGATGTTTTCCATCAGATTGTCTACCCCTCCAACAAAAACAAATGGCAAAGTTACCATCAGTATAGCAACCCCAAACATCATGATGCCTTGGATGGCGTCTGTCCAAAGAACGCTGTACATACCTCCCCAAACTGTATAAGCACAGGTTATAAAAATTATCAGAAATGCCCCCCAGGCATAAGGTATTGAAAGCACAGATTCCACCACATGGGCGGTACCTTTGGCAATGCCCACCATGTACCACAGGGTGGCAAACAATATCACCACCGCGGACAGCAACCTTATTGATCTTGAAAGATCACTTTTATACCTGAAATGGAAGTAGTCAGGAATAGTCAATGATCTGAGTTTGGCTGTTTGATTGCGCATCCTAGGACCAAGGATCAGCCATGATATTACACAAAATATTGCCCAGAACAATCCCGCCCATGCCCAGGATAACCCAAATTTAAAGGCTTGCCCGGCCTGGCCTATATAAGTATTGGTACTGGTAAAGGATGAAAAGAAAGCCAGTGATACCACCCAGCCAGGGATTTCCCTTTTTGCAAGATAATATTCATTAATGCCTTTGGATGCCCTTTTCTTAAAATACCATCCAATATATAATGTCATAGCTCTATATAGGATGGTTAATGCCAAAATAAAGGCATGGTCGGCGATATAGTCAAACATGGGCTGCATGATATTAACTTTCCAGTTTAATTTAAATGTAATAATCCATAAAAAATTCTTTGATGTACGAACAAGGATTGCTGATTTTTGATTTTAGAAGTTTCTTAGATGACCTTGTAATATATTATTATTATCTGTTTGATATCACATTTCACGCAAATCTTAATTCGTTAATCCTTGTTCTTAAGTCAATTTAATGCAAAGTTACCTCCGGTGGAAACTTGCCTTATGGTTTGCATGCGGTAGGATTACATTCAGGGACAACCATCACATTTACTAGTAATTAAAAGATCCCTATTTCTCCTCGTCATCAATTTTGATATCCATTTTACTGACAATAATGGCATTGATGATGATGATCATTAATATGCCCCAATAAGGGAAACTGGTTAAGAAGTCCATATAGTTAATTAAGATATGTTAAAAAAAGTAATAAGCTTGTTTTTTCTAACCTTTCCAAGTGAATTCCTTGGTAAATCCTCTAATATCGTGAATTCTTTGGGCACTTTATAAACAGGTAATTTTTCTTTCAGCCATTCCCGAAGCTCTTTAAAGTCAAGCTTTTTCACTCCCACTACCAAACAGGCCGCAACGACTTCCCCCCATTCGATACTTGGTATTCCTATCACTGCACATTCATTAATTCCAGGGTAATCCCTAATCACCTCTTCAATTTCCAGGGCAGATATTTTATAGCCCCCTGATTTAATAATATCTATTGAATGTCTACCAAGTATCTTATAGTTTCCTTTTTCCATTACAGCAATGTCCCCAGTTTTGAACCATTTACCGCTAAAGGCATTTTCAGTTGCGGTAGGATTGTTCCAGTACTCTAGAAATACCCCTATACCTTTAATATAAATCTCTCCTGGTGTACCCGGTTCAACTTCTTTACCTGATTCATCAGTTAGTTTTATTTCTATGCCTGGTAACGGTTTGCCAACAAAACCTGGTTGCCTTTTTTCTCGGTATGGATTGGACAAGCCCATTCCTATTTCTGTCATTCCATACCTCTCCAATAAAGTTTGCCCCGTTATCTCCTTCCATTTGTTAAGTATTGAAATAGGAAGGGCAGCAGAACCAGATATCATCAGTCTTAGTTTTTTACAATTTACAGACATGCTTACCTGTTCAATTTTTGATACATTTTGCCAATGGTCAATAAGTTTATAATAGATAGTTGGAACTGCCATAAAGATCGTCAACTGCCCTCTGATTATTCTTTGCCATACCTCTTTTACAGAAAATTTTACCAAAAATTCACATACCGATCCAGACCATAAAGCACAGGAAACCACGTTAATAACTCCATGGACATGATGTAATGGTAAAATATTAAGAATATGGTCTTCTTTTGACCACTCCCAGGCTTTTACCAAAGAAGTGATTTGGGCTTCAATGTTTGTATGGGTAGTCACAACTCCTTTTGGTTTGCTTGTAGTACCACTGGTGTAGAGGATCATCGCTGGCCTGTCTGGATTTATTTCAGGCAATATTGGTAGTGAAGAACTTTTTATATTGTCAAGTAAAATGACCTGTAAATCAAGAATATCCTGCAACGGTTCCAATATAGCATAGAAATCTATACCAGTAATTACAATGCGCGATCCTGAATCTTCAATTGTCTGTTGTAGTGCTGGGAGGGGATGAGATAAACAGAGTGGGACTGCTATTCCCCCAGCTTGCCAAATACCCCATTGGGTGGTTACATATCCAAACCCTGGACTAACCATAAAAGCAACCCTGGCTTCGTCGAGATCTGATTTATGCCCTAATAAGTTGCTGGCTATTACCGAGGATGCTTCTAATAAGTTTTTGTAGGAATATGTTTTACCCTCCGATATGATGGCATTTCTTTCGGAATGCTTTTGTGCTCTTTGTATGATATTTAGCAATCTTGATTTACTTTAAAAGGTTTCTTTTTATTCATTGGAAGTTTAATCCTTGGTTACCGCCTCTGCAAGTTTTTCAAGTGCCTTATTTAAAGATTCCATGCCTATTGCTGATCCCCTGAAATGCCCAAGTCTTACAACCACTAAATCCATGGATGGAACAATTATGGTACGTTGCCCACCACCTCCAGCCATATAATAGGTTTCCTCAGGCAAAGGCATGCCCTTATTTCCATTTATCCAAAATAAGCCACCATACACGGGCTCTTCCCAGGCCGGGGCTTTTGTCGATACAAATTCAGTCCACCATTCTGGCAAAATTTGCTCCCCATTCCATACCCCATTTTGCAAATAAAGCATCCCCAAACGGCCCCAATTGCGGGCAGTGCCATAATCATAGCCTGTTAACAAGAAATTACCATAGGGATCTGTTTCCATCATTTGTCTTAGGATTCCGATTTTATCAAAAAGCTCTTCCTGTGGATAGGTCCAGTAGGGTTTTCCATTTGCTTCCAATGTCTTTCGCATTATGTACCCCAAGGTGAGTGGATCACAGTTTCGATACCTGCCTACAGTACCAACTGGGAATTGCAACGGCCTCTTTTGGGAGTATTTGAAAGCATCAACCGCCCCGGTATAAATATACATATGGTCCAGGTAGTTGGGGTTTTGGTCTGCATCAGGATCCCTGTGGGAAGTAAAACTTAACCCAGCACTCATTTGCAATAAATTTTTTATTGTGATATCCTTTCTCGGATCTCCATCCTGCTGCCATTCTTCAACAGGGGCAGGATCATCAATATTAAGGTATCCTTGTTGGATCATTCTTCCAATAAATGTTGCAGTTAGGCTTTTTCCCATTGACCAACTTTCAAGTTGGGTGTCTTTATTTATCCCTTCCAGGTATCTTTCGGCAATTATTTCCCCTTTATGGATTACCAAAAAAGCAGCAGTAAGTGCTTCTTCAGGAGAAAATGCCAGGTCAACCGCTTCGTTTATCAAATCTTGATCTATATCGGATGATGTGACTTCCGGTATTTTGTCCCCTAAAGGCCAGTCCTGGGTCATGGCATCCGGTAAGGATGTCTTTACTGAAACTGGTTCAAATTGCAGCCCTTGTTCTGTGTTTATTATACAACCTTGGTCTCCAGTATATCTTGCACTCCGTGTAATTGAATCGCCAAGGCTCAACAGTACACTTTTGTTGTCAATATCAATAGAATAGGTGACCTTATCTTGCAGGTCTTCAGGCATGAAAAAGAAACCACTGTTTTTAAAAGCCTCATCGGGTTTCCGGCCGGAAACAAACAATGCCGAGCAAAATACTTTGGCATATCCTGCCAGTCCGAGTTCTGCATGGGTTCCTTTAGTAACGAGGGTAGCTTCAAGAGGTGAAAATTTTTCGGATTCCTTGACTGGGTCAAATTCTACTTTTCCCGTATCAGATTCCTTTTTATTTTGACAGGAATTAACAAAAATCAGAATAATAAAGATTAATCCGAGCTTAAAATATTTATTGTTAATGATGTTCAGTAGCATAAGTTAATGTGTTAATTGGGTCATCTATGCTTAAATTTAGTAAAATCAATTTAACTCTGTTAAAAACCCCAAAGGGGATTTGTGCTATTGATTTCAAAGAGCTACCTATTCATTCAAAATTGTTCCAGAACGAATTTGACAGATTTCTGTCTATTCCTCAATTAATCCATTAAATTTAATAATTGAACATCTCTTTCAAATGCAACTATGGACTCAAGAAGAAACTTTATCAGGAAAATCGGGGGATTAACCCTGGGAGGGGCATCATTAGTAACCTTTAATCCTTTGTTGGCCAATTTAGTAGAGAAAGCTGGTCATGATATTTCTCATTTAACACCACAAGATGCTGCCAGCAATGAAGATTTCTGGTATCAGGTGCAAAAAGCATACAGACAATCCCCTCATTATATCAATCTGGAAAGCGGTTACTTTAGCCCACAACCATTAGAGGTATTGGATGCCCAGTTGGATAACATAAAAATGATCAATGAGCAGGCTTCATTTTACATGAGAAGGCGACAGGATGAGGAAAAGCTAGAGGTGAAGAAGAAATTGGCCAAAATGGCTGGTGTATCTCACGATGAAATAGTAATCACCAGGAATACTACCGAGGCATTGGACACAATTATTTCAGGGATGGATCTAAACGCAAGTGATGAGGCATTGATGACAGACCAGGATTATGGCAGTATGTTACAAGCCTTTGATATGAGGGCTAAAAGATTTGGGATAAAGAACAACATTATTTCAATCCCCCTCCATCCAAAAAATAAGATGGAAACTGTAAAGGCATTTGAAAAAGCAATTTCGCCTAAAACTAAGGTCATCCTGGCCACACACCTGATTAACCTCACTGGCCAAATATTGCCTGTCAGGGAAATTTCAGACATGGCACATGAGAGAGGAATTGAAGTGATTGCGGATGGTGCACACTCGTTTGCACATCTTGATTTTAAGATTCCTGACCTAAATTGTGATTACTTCGGGACTAGCCTCCATAAATGGCTTTGTTGCCCATTGGGAGCTGGTATGTTGTATATGAAAAAGGATAAAATTGCCAAAACCTGGCCGCTATTTGGAGATACGGCTATTCCATTGGATGACATCCGAAAGTTTGAACATATCGGTACCCATCCCGTATCTACCAATCTCACTATTGCAGCAGCCATCAAGTTCCATAACAGTATTGGCTCTAAGAGAAAAGAAGAAAGGTTGAGGTACTTGAAAAATTACTGGGTCAATAAAGTTAAAGAACTGCCCAAAGTAATTATCAATACCCCGTTTGATGATGATAAATCCTGCGGCCTGGGCAATTTTGCCATTGAGGGTATGAAACCAGACGATGTGGCAGCATTTCTTTTTGACAAATACAAAATATTTACCGTAGGCATTAACAGGGAAGCAATAAAAGGAGTGAGGGTAACTCCACATCTTTATACCACCCTGCGCGAGCTTGATTTGCTGGTGACAGCCATTGAGGAGTTGTCGGCTGCTTAAAACCTTTACTTTTTTGTATGAATTATGATTACCCCATTTGCCCCTCGCATACCATAAGGATTTGTAGAGGCCACAGTTTTTAAAACTTCTACACGTGCTATGTCATTAGGGTCTACTAAAGAAGCGGCCTGGTCGTAACTGCCCACTTGGGTCCGGTCAATTACATAAAGGGGTTCATTAGATCCCCCAATACTGGACATGCCCCTAACCAAAACACTGTAGCTATTCCCGCGCCTGGTAACTGATAATCCTGGGGTTCTCCGTAAATAATCAGCTAATTCACGATAGGTTGTACTAAGTTCTGTAGGATCTTTAACCTTCTTCGCGGAGGCAGAACTTGAGCCAGCGGAAGAAGCACAAGATGCAAACAAACCAATTACTGCAATATAAATTAGGCTTTTAATTTTCATTTTGATCAATTTAAGATTGAACATAAGGCTTAAAATCATTAACACATTTATTACTTTAAGTTACAATGATTTTAACCGTCTAACTATAAATGTATACGAATAATTGTATGGCTAGGATTGCTTTGTCCTTGATAATCTTGTTCAAGAACTCCAATAAGTTTCATAAACAAATTTACAAAATATCAATACCTAGCTGGCTTGCCTTTACTGGAAGATTTTAAGATGAATTCCCTGATATGTTCGTTTGCCGATGCCAGGTCCTCTGCCCTGAGGTACATCATGTGGCCACTTCTATATCCTTTAAAACTCAATCTATCTTTCATTTTTCCACTGGGGTCCAGATGCCACATGGTATATTTTGCATTAAAGTAAGTAGTCGCACCATCAAAATAGCCAGATTGAGTCATAACATGTAAATATGGGTTTTGGGCCATGGCCTGACGCAAATTTTCACCAGTATTATCACCATCTCGATTCCAAGGACGTACAGGCCCAAACATATTGTACTTGATATCAGTATTATACCTAAGATAGTTCTTAAAGTAGTGATTAATGGCTGGGGTAAAAGAGTGAAGCCAGGAAGTTAGTTCCGAATTAAAATCCGGTCGAACCCCGGCATCTTGGCGGTCAAGTCCACGGTAACGGGAATCCAGTCTACCGATGGTGAAACCTTCCTCCCTCAATAGTTCTTTCCAAAAAAATGAAGTGGGAACATCGAGGTTGTGCTGTAAAATTACCTTTTCAGACAAACCTGAATAGTAGGCCATTTTTGCCGCCGCTTCTTTTCTTTCGTCTTCATCTATAAATCCACCTTTTGCCATCACCGGAATCAATTCATTGATCGTGTATTCTTCAACTTCGGGTAGCAGTTCGTCTAAATCTTTATTCTGAAGCTCCTCCGTCAAAGCTTTCTGATACCAGGCAGCGGCTGCAAAATAGGGTAGGCGGTTAGCCACACCTACGGGGCCATCGCGATCAATTCCCAATCCTGTAGGGGATACCAGGATTACACCATTTAAATACATCCAATGGGAGTTTTGTAATTCAAGGGCAAGGCCAGAAACCCTGGTGGTTCCATAACTTTCCCCAATCAGATATTTAGGGGATGCCCAACGATTTTTCCGGGTCACAAAAGTATTTACCCATTCTGCAAGGTATTTGATGTCTTCATTTACACCAAAAAATGTTTCACGCTTGGCATCTTTATCGAGTATTCTTGAATAACCGGTATTTACGGGGTTAACAAATACTATATCTGCAACATCAAGGATAGAGTGGGGGTTATCCCTGATTCCATAAGGTTGTATAGGATAACCTTCATCATCAATTTGTAAAATTCTTGGACCAGTATAAGCGACATGCATCCAAACAGAGGCTGATCCAGGGCCACCATTAAAAGAGATAAACAATGGCCTGGAAGCTTTGTCCCTTATATCTGTCCGCTCGTAGTAGGTATAGAACAATGCCGCGATTGGCTTTCCATCTTGGTCCCAGACCGGCTGAGTGCCAGCAGTGGCTTTAAATGGAATACGCTTGCCTTTAATAGTTACTTCATGAGTGGTGGTTACAGTTGAATCTGCTGGAATATTTCTCTCTTGGGCAAATCCAAGGTTGATAAATATCATTAAAAATATGCAAGGTGTTAATAGTTGTTTCATTATCGGGTCGATTTATGACTATGGATTATTAATTGAGTTGTTAATTGATTTTTTATGATTGGCATGAATATAGGGAATTGAATTAATTGGCACAAGTAGTTATTTATCACCAGCTAATATATTTATACATAAGGCGGATCAGCTTATAACTTTCCTCCATGTCTTTTGCCTGATATTCCACTGTATTTGCATCTATCCTGCGCATTCCAGGTATAGCCTGCAGGATATCAGCCCTGGTAGTGCTGTAAAACCGCATCCGAATGATTACAGGAGTGTTTACTATTGACTTCCGGGCATTTTTAAGATCAGCCAATGCTTCTTTGGTGGTAGTGCTTAACCTCTTTCTGACAACTTCTGGATGATAAAGCTTTGCAACATCACTGCCAATAGCCACTTTAGTGACCACCGTTCTGGTAGCAATAAGTTTACGAAATTGAACAGTGAATGTAGAATCACCACTGGCAAGAATTACCGGAACTCCTTTTGATCCTGCGAAATAGGCGTTCATCCCGCCTTCTCCAACTTCTATTCCATTTATCCAAAGACCCATTACCGAACCTGACCCCGTGTGATTAAGAAAACCATTTTTTGTGCCAGCCCTACTATGATAGCCAATGAATATTGCAGCATCAAAAGTCTCATCCAGTCCCTGGACCATTCCCAATGGTTTGATGTTACCCTGTATGTATTGTACCCGTTTGTCAAGATTGGTATGAAGCAAGTTCTGCATGTCCCCGTGGGAATCATTTACCAGGATTTCCGCTGGCCCATGCTCAAAAATAGCAGCTACTACAGTATTTACTTCTTCAGTCATTAATGCCCGTCCGGTACTATAATCTTTGCCGGATCCTGAAACCATCTTTGAGGTTCCTATTCCGCCAATACCTTCCATATCAACCGAAATAAAGACTTTTAGTGCTTTGTTTTGAGCATTTACAGAGAAGATGATAGCCAGAAGGAATAAAGTAATTACTATTCGATTCATAACTTAATTGATTGTATGATTAAGAAGTTAGGGTCACCAACTTGCAATCTAAAAAAACAAAGTCCAAAATAATTGGAATTAGCTTCATTTTCATGTTGCTATTTTCAATGAATAATCTAGTTGAGATTTCTGAAAGTTGGTATTCGGCTATTAGTTTTCACATATCAGTAGAGTATTTTCAGTCGGATTTATTTTAACTTCACGACTTTGAGAGGATTAATTTCAGAATAGCAATTTGTTGTCAATGTGGATGAAAGTCCTTTG
>CBDVAV010000113.1:0-9769 GCA_965372055.1 uncultured bacterium
TTATTGTTCTTTTCTGATTTTTCTTTTGAACGAAGGCAAACATTTAGGGTAATTCTATAAATCCAGGTAGCAATACTGGATTTACCTTTAAAAGTTGAGAAGGGTTTCCATATTTCGTATGCTACCTCCTGAAAAAGGTCTTGTGGCTCTAAAGGGGGTACTGAATATATTTTACAGATCCTATAGATTTTGTCCTTATTGTCTTCAAGTACCAGTTCAAAAGTTTGTTCAGTTTGATTTTGCATTTAATTTTCTTAACTCTTTACTAATATTAGTAAGGGGAGTTATTAAAATATGACAAGAAATATGATTTATTTTTACTACAGGTAATCTTTGATAAACACATTGATATGTTCAATATATCCCCGCATGAAAGGTTTGTCCCAAGCCATAAAAGCCCGTAAATGTTCTCCTTTATATTCGATGACACTACATGTTTTCCCTAATAGTTCCTTTAATTCAAGTGCATCTTGATAAGTCGTTATTGTATCATTTGATGCAGCAAAGATTAACAGAGGCACTTTTATTTGCTTCACATAGGAGAAGTAATCTTGCTTTTCCTCAGGCAAGTTTACTACTTTATTTTTTTGTGATTTTATTCGATTAATGATTACTGTGGTGTCGGTTACATAGCCATCTCCAATTATAAAATCAATATCATCTTTAATATTATTTATCGATATTGTTGTTATGGTAGTACCCATTGAAAGTGCCCAAACCCCAATTTTACTTAAAGGAAATTGTTCCTTTGTCATATTTACAATTGCTACCAAATCGGTAGAGAACTCTGTAAGATATAAGATGTCTTTTTGAATGCTAAAAGGAGTGCTTTTTCCAAATCCCCTATAATCAAAAGTTACAACGGTAAAGCCGTAATATGCTAATACCCAAGCATTGTAGACAAAATAGGACATATTGCCAGCATCAGGGTACGCTAAAATCAGTACTGTGTTTTTATTGTTCTCAGGACTGGGTGAATAAATCCAGGTATTCAACTTAAATCCGTCACTTGTTTCAACTTTTAATTCTTGATATTCCCAATCAACCGAGTCTGGGGTTAGTATATAATCCTTTGCAGGGTCAATACTGAAACCCTGAATATTGATAGTTAAAATAAATATTACCGCTAATACACAGTTAAGCTTTATGGTTTTTAGTGTAAAGTTCATAGGGCTCTCTATGGTGGTATCAATTGGCTTCATCAATTTTTTTTAATAAATATCGGAAATTTCAATTTTGATGCCAAATACACTCAAACAAGAGGTGGTTCACCTCTATTTATTTGATCCCTGGCATCTTGAATGGCTTTTTTTTGATGCTCATTTGTAATATATGGAGTGTCATCAAATTCTATTTCAAGCAATTGATTGATCTCGTCAATAATATTTGAGTCTTCTATTTCCTTAATTTTATTAATTAATTTTTCTTTTTGAGCCGACTTAATCATAATACCGTGTTTTGCCCAAATATACGAAATGAACTAATCTGGTAATGAGTTTTGGGTCATTGCTGGGTTATCCCATCTTATCACTCCTTTATTAGTTCGATGGTTACCAGATAAGCGCAATGATCTGATGCTATGGAATCCTGAATGACCTCTGTTTTGAGTACTTTCCATTTATCTTTTGGGTAAAACATCACATAGTCAATTTTTTTTGTTGGATTATCCGATGGAAACGTGGGTTCGGGATTCCTCTTGTCGTAAGATGAAGACCACATTTCTTCAAGTATGTTAATGGGAGTACTGCCTGGTACGGCATTTAAATCCCCGGCTAATATGGTCGGGTATATATTTGAAGAAAATGCTTGGTTGATTTTTTTCGCTTGGGCTACCCGGTCTTTTTCGTTTTTCAAATGATCAAGGTGGGTTCCAATAAAGGCAATTGTATCACCCGATGGTAACAAGGTGATTATTTCCAATGCAGCCCTGGGCTCGTTCCCTAATGAAAAGGGCAGGGCAACATTCCTGGTTTGTAAAAAAGTGTATTTTGACAGTACCCCTTCTCCATATTCCCCACCATCATAATCCATTGCCCTCCCAAAAATAGGGGCCATTTTCACCCTCCATCCCAGCTCTGTTACCAAATCATACTTCAAGGCCCTGTTGGTTTGAAAATCCACCTCTTGCAATGCCACAAAATCTGGATCGGCATCATTGATTACCTTGGCTATGGCAGCCAAATCAAAATCACCCCTGGTAGTTGCCCCATGAAGAATATTAAAGGAGAGCACTTTAACAATTTTACTGCTATCAACTTTTGAAGATTGTGACCATACTGTTTGCCCAGTAAATATTATAGCTAGGATGATTATAATTTTTGGCATTGTATTCAATTTATATTGAGCTTCTCATAAGTTGAGCCATTGCTAGGGCCATAAACCTAATTATTCTCCTGTAAAAATTGTTTTTTCATCAACAAAGCAGATGGGGTTTCCAAAGGGGTCATTTGCGTAAAACAGCGTTTCTCCCCAAGGCATTTCTCTTATCTCTCCAACATATTTGCAGTCTGAGTTCTTAATTTTATCAAAAACATTTTGTATGTCTGCTACTGCTATGTATATGTATTGATTTTTATGAAATTTCCATCCATCACCATATTCATCTCCATCAGCATTAGGGTCGTAACAAGCTAAAATTGTTCCCTCCAAATTAAAATAATGTCTGCCCGGGGAGACTCTCATTCCTTTCTGATTTAAAATTTGAGAATAGAAATTTTCAGCCTTGTCAATATTATCTACAGGTAAAATAATTCTGTAAAGTCGTTGGTTCATTTTATTTGAATTTATTTACAGTATCAAATTTGTCTTTCATTCAACAGCATTGTAGATTCAGCTTACTATCAACCTGTAAATAACAGGAATTCCTGAACACCTTCCAAAACTTCGGCAAATGCCTGTTTTGCTGTATAATCCATCAGGATAATGGATTTTATTCATGGTTGGATTTGGTAAATTTATTGATCAGGTAGTCCACCGAAAACCTGTCGTATTCTTTTGGTAATATCAGTAAAGCAACCAATAGGATGGCCCTAAATATCACATGTGATAAATCCCAAATAGGACTGGCCAATCCATGTCCGAAGGTAACAATTATCAATACTGATGCCAATGCATAGAGTGCGTAATCCCTTTTTAGCCCCAGCACTAACAGGAATCCGGCAATCAGTTCTATGTATGATGTATAATACGCAGTTGCCCTGATGATGAATTCAGGCAATAAATCCTGAAATGTTGGATAAAAGAAATCCATATTATATACATTTTCAACTCCCCAGGTAAACACTTTGCCAAAACCTTGCATTAGAAAAATAAATCCCAATATCAACCTGATAGTGAGTACGGCTATTGATCTATTTAACTCCATATTTTCTTTTTCATTTATTTATTATCGCCAACTCAATATAACAGGAATTTCCATTATTTCCCTTATAGTCCAATTCGTGTATGCCCTTTAATTTTGAGATAAGTAGAAATCTAGTAGTAATATAACCGTGGAGTCATTCCGAGGCCTTAACATGCTACTTAAAGCAGAAATGTATAGCCGTGGGTCATTCCGAGCCTTTTAAAACTACGTCTACCGAAAATGTATAGCCGTGGAGTCATTCCGAGCTTTGGTCGAGGAATCTTGCTTGCCTTTTGGCAGGGAATATTGTTCCTATGTGAACTTCTTGATCATATGAATCTTCTGAATTTGATCAGTGCTCCAGCTTACCCAATCCACTTAATGAATATGATATCAAGATAGCAACAAGTTCCCTCGACTAAACTCGGGATGACGGTACTTGCTGGCCATTGGTACTAGATATATACAAATTTGACAGCAATCTTTGGTTACTTGGTGGGCATTTTCTGATTTTCAAATCCCTTTAACTGATTGATATCAAGAATTTTTTACAATCATCACACTTCCTTGCCAATCTGCTATTTCCACGATTGTCTCAGGAATGGATTTTACAAATTCGTCAACCGCCTTTCGAAGACCATCCCAGGTGTGGTTATAATCATGAATTATGATAACACCTCCCCCCGAAAGTTTGGGATAAAAATAATTCAATGCTGCAAGAGTGGGTTTATATAAGTCTGCATCAAGATGTACAAAGGCGTAATTTGCTTCCTTTAAATATTTAACAGAATCAGGAAAATACCCGGGATGATAATGCACATTTTCATTTCCGTTAATATGCTTTTTTACCATTTCTAAACTTGTGTCAGAAAAATTTGATGCACTGAATTTCTCATCGGTTCTATTTTCAAGCATCAGATCTTGGTTGTCAAAACCCCTGAAGGTATCTAACAAGTGCAATGTTCTGGAATTATCCATCTGGTGAATAATTTTGGCTGTTTCCCCTCTATACACTCCTAATTCTGCAAATGCTCCTGGTATATTTTCACTCTTTATTCTTTCGATTTGTAGCCAAAAAGAATAGAACCTGACTTTATCACGGTATGTTCTTTCCAGTTTTTTAAGTTTATTTGATATATCCCCATGATCTATAGCTTCATCCCACTTGTGAGGTTTACTAATTTTATACGACCATTTTAGCTCCAAAACCTTAAACCCCAGAAAGAACAACACCAATACCAGCACAATGCTTATCAGTTGATACAGGTTTAGGGTGATCAATAAAACCATGATAGTTGTTTTGGGTCAAATATTTAATTTCCAGTAAAATACGGTTTATCATCAAATTTTATCTAACATAACTAAAAGGATTCATGATGTTTGTTTTTTTTGCCGGTTGATCTGAAACATCTAGGGAAAATATTTAATTAATAACCTACTCATCTCCTTTTAATGCTATATTTCAGGTTTTATATTGGTAAGGAACTGATAACCAGGGAATTTTTCCCTATAATTATTGTAGATTTGCGCAAAATTTGATAAATGAGACAGAATCAAAAAGGAAGACCAGTAACTAAACCGATTGAATTAAAAGAAGGGTTTTATTTAGAATTGAGAGTTAAAGGTTCTAATTCACCTGTCAAAATAAGAAGGGATACCAAGGCTGAAATAGAAATGGCAATTGCACAATATGATAAAAGCAAAATTGTCACCTATTTAGGTCAGGTAAAAGCAGGCAGGTGGTTAAATGGTAAAAATAAAGGGAAGAAAACAGTCTAATACTATTTTTGGCTTTTCCATTCTTAAAGCAAGAAAGAAAGGGGTTTTATTTGAGTGGAATGGAAAAGTACTACCTGACAAGAATTAAATCTTTGCTTTTAATTTCACTTGCGAGTTCCTGAACAGATTTGTTTTCAAAGACATTCCTTAAATGATTGCGGGATATTTTGAAATCCTGATGGATTGGACAAGGATGTTCGTCTGAGCATTCCTCAAGCCCAAGACCGCATGTTTCAAAAAATGATAATCCGTCAATGGCTTTTATAATATTTATCAGAGGGGTTTGTAAGTTCTTTTCGGTAAGATGAAACCCTCCGTTAGGGCCTTTGGTAGATGTAATAATGTTTTTGGGTCCAAGCTCCTGAAGTATTTTTCCGAGATAGGGTGTTGGTATTTTCAAATCCCTGGCCAGATCCCTGATGTTTATCTTTTTCTGCTTGCTGCTTTCTACAGCTAAATGAAGTATTGCCCGTAGAGCGTATTTACATTTATTGGATATCATATTAAATAGATTGTTTTTTCAGAACCCATACTATGTCCATCATTGTATTTTATTGCTTGAGTAAAATCTGATTCCTCATTTATTTTGATGTTAACTCTTCTTCAAGCTTAATTGCTTTTGGAAACAGGATGTTGTTTTCCAAGTTGATGTGCTGGTGCAAATCATCCTCAAACTCTTTTAGTTTACCAAACAAAACACGATAAGTGTTGCAGGCATCTGTCGGTGGTGTATAATCATTACTAAGCTCATTTATAGCTGCCATTGAATTACCGGCAGAAATATGCTCCATCTCCATCATGTTGATGGGGTTTCTTACCGTTCCAAACGGTGGGGGAGACAGTGTTTCGTTGTTGCGTTTTGCCACTGCTATTTGCCCGATGTAGGGGAATAAGATTGCCTCTTCTTTGTTCATGTGCATCCGTAGCTCATTGGCTATAGCTTGGTAATGGTCTGATATTTCAATAACCTCAGGATGGACATCTCCGTGTACTCTGGCAACTTTTGCACTGAATTCGTCCAATAAAGGCAGTGCTTCATTTATATATTTATGATGATTGTTAATAATATGGTCAATAAGTTGGTCAAGCTCCAGACTGCTAAAATCCTGTGAGGATTGTTGTTGTTTATCGTCCAATATTTCAAGGGCATTGTTAACTTCATTAATATTGATGCCTTTTTCGCTACAGGCCATATCTAATGTTTTATTTCCACCACAACAAAAATCAAATCCAAATTTTTTAAACACCTCTGCTTTGCGATAGTCTTTCGCTACCATCTCACCAATGGTTACAGTGTTTTCAATCTTGTTTATTGCTTCAGTTTCCATAAGTATTCTTCTTTTTGGGTTAGTAATAATGAATCAAAGGTAGACAATCTTAACTAAAAAAAGAATAAAAGGTCTTTATATATTTAATTTATTATATATCAAGAAAGCAATGTAATGCATGTTTTGCACATAGATGTTTAATTATTTTATTCCAATGACTTATGGAATTGTGATTAAACCAGGGAGGCCAAATTTTCCGTTACCGTTTAAGGAATGTGATGATATGAAAAAGACAATGCTTTTAAAAATTCAAACCATTAGTCCTTTACCTTGGTAAATTTCAAAGCCTTTAACATGAGATCGGGGAGTGGTTGAGAGGGTTTTCTTTTCGCCACATTCAGGTATATCCCAAGTTTCTCAATAATGGGTATCTTGTAAACTTCGATCATTTCTATTAGGGTGCCATCTGGGTCTTCAGTATAGGTACAATGGACCCTGGTGCTTGTACCCATGCTCAGGACGTCATTGGTGTCACAGGTAAATCCATGGCCCTCTTCTTCAAGTTTTTCCCCAAGTGCTTCCATGTTCCTTACATCGAAGCCTAAATGTACAAAGCCAATATCTCCCCAAATCCTGCCTTCGTATATTTTGACAGGCACTCTTCCAGATAAATCCTGTACAAGTTCTATGTAGCTTTTGCCTATCAATTTAGAAAATCCGCCACCTGATGGGTTGCTTTGGCAAAGTAAAACCCTTCTGTATTGACTATTGCCGCCATTGAGTGCGGACCAATCATTGAACTCACTGGTTTCATCATAAATTACCTGGTCATAACCTAGTATTCCATAGAAAGAGATGGCCTTATCAGCATCAGAAACGCCGATGGAACATCCTGAAGTACCCCCAGTCAAATGATTGGATTTGGTATAAAAGTCAGTTGCTGGTATAATTTGAAATATCAATCCATTAAAGTCTTTTAGATAGAAAGTATCCCAACCATTGGGCATCTTTAAAATTTCAGAAATCACTTCAACACCATTTTGTTTAAAATACGTGTAAGTTTTTTGGACATCAGGGGTCTTTACCCATCCAATATATATACCCAGATCACCAAGTTGATGCTCTACATCAGCATGTTTGGCCACGAAAGTACTTGGGCACACAACTTCCATTGCGCATCCACCTTTAAGGTTCAACACCATGGCTGCTCTTTTGGAGATTACCTCTCCATTGGTGTAAATGGTCATTAATTGAGCTTCAGCTTCATCATTGAACAGGGGTATGTCCAGCCCAAAGAACTTGCGGTACCATTTCCATGCGGATGCATGGTCGGGAACACCTACACCTAAGTGCTGAATGCCATGGATTGTATACTTCATAATGTTTTGGTTGTTTAACTTTCTGATATTCGCAAACTTCAAAAGTTAACCCTTCATTACTTCTATTGCAACTTATCTCTGCGCAAAAAATAATAAAGTTGTCAATCGGAAAAGTTTTGCTGGGTGATCGTCTGTGGTTATTGATTGTATTTCTCTATATATTTTAGATCAAGTTCTTTTGAGTCTTTGTACTTAATCCTTAATTCAGCCAGATTTGCTTTGAGTTCTTTTACCACATCATCATAGGCTGGATCGTTATAAACATTTTTCATTTCATTCGAGTCCTTTTTACGGTCATACAATTCCCACTCGTCCACATCATAATAAAAGTGGGCCAATTTGTATTCTTTTGTAACAATTCCATAGTGACGTTTTACCATATGCACAGCTGGGTACTCATAATAGTGGTAATAAACAGCATCCCTGTTCCATTGCTCATCATTGCCTTTTAGTAAAGGGATCAGGCTTTCACCTTGCATATCATCAGGGGCTTCTATTTGTGCTGCCTCCAGGAAAGTCTGGGCAAAATCCAGGTTTTGTACCATTTCATCATTGGTTGTGCCTGCTTTTATTTCATTTGGCCAACGAACGATCAGTGGTGTTTTAAAAGATTCATCATAAATAAACCGTTTGTCAAACCAGCCGTGTTCGCCGAGGTAGAATCCTTGATCTGAAGTATAAACCACGATGGTATTTTCGGCCAGGCCGTTTTCATCCAAATAATCCAAAACCCGACCTACATTGTCATCTACCGATGAAATACAGGCCAGATAATCTTGCATGTACCGCTGATATTTCCACCTCATTTTCTCTTCAGAAGTCATTGATGGCCAGTTTTCCTTAAAATAGCGGTTGATGGAATCCAGGGTAGGGTCATATTGGCTACGTTGTAGTTCATTGGCGCGTCCGTAGAGTCGGGAAAACCCATTTTTGATTTCCTTTACTTCGGGTTCTATTTTCACCATGGTGGCAATGGTTTCCGGTCTTATCTTACTGTCATGGCTATACATCATGTGATTTAGAACGTTCATTTCTGCAGTTTTTGCAGCCGTTCCCCTGTTTTCATAATCATCAAATAATGTCTCTGGTTCTGGAAACTGCTTTTTGGAGAACTCTTTAAATTTTTCAGGGCTTGGCCACCAAGGACGATGGGGAGCTTTATGCAGGTACATCATCATAAATGGCTTTTCAGGATCCCTTTTTTTATCAAACCAATCAATGGTCAGATCAGTGATAATATCCGTTACATATCCTGTAATAGTGGTATCCCCATTATTGGTAATAAAATCCGGATTGATATAATTCCCCTGGCCAGGCAAAATCATAAAATCATCTACTCCTTTAGGGTTGTTTCCAAAATGAAGCTTTCCGAACATTGCTGTTTGATAACCCGCTTTCTGAAACAGTTGGGGAAACGTAACCTGAGTGGTGTCAAATGGCATTCTATTGTCTATTTTGCCATTGATATGATTGTGTTTTCCTGTAAGGATGGTTGCCCTGGAAGGGGCACAAATGGAATTGGTTACACAAGCATTGGTAAAAAGCATCCCCTCGGTGGCTAACCTGTCAATATTCGGTGTTTCAATTAACTTGTTGCTGTATGCACTGATTGCCTGATAGGCATGGTCGTCAGACATGATAAAAAGTATATTGGGCCTTGGTGGTGCTTTTTCCTTTTCTTCTGTGCAAGTGGAAAAGATAAGAATCAATACCAAGGCTGTTAATAAATTTCGAATCATTTTAATTTAAATAATTTTAGATTAGTTATTGTCAGCAGAGAACCAACGATACACTAAATATAGTTAGGTTCGGGATTATAAATTTTAATACCGAAGGTAGTTAAAATTTATATTATGTATAGAATGTGACCGAATTACATGTTGTGTAGCAATCAGGTACATTTCTAAAGTGGCCCTGCCGTATACTAGAACCGCACGCTTGGCCTGCCCCGCACTTGATGCGGGGGTGGTGTGCCCCGAAGGGATGCCTTTGGCAAGAGG
>CBDVAV010000114.1:0-9764 GCA_965372055.1 uncultured bacterium
TTATTTTTCTCAAAATAAATATTGGAACTGTTACCCTTGCCTTTGATAAAATCAATATCTCCTCCAATACGATCTTCAACTGTGCCATTAAAACCGATAATTAAAATTGATTTATCATTAAAATAAAAAAATAGCTTTGGATTTACTGTATATCGGTTGAATTTTGGAATAGCGGTCAATCCAATATTCGCAGGGTCATAAGGTGTCCCTAAATTGTATGAAGCAAAAATTGTGGTTCCAACCTTTTTAAATTTTTGAGAATAGAATCCACTTGCATCTAAACCAAAAGCAGATGTTCCATTAAGCAGAAAATTTAATTCCCTTTTATCAGTCGGCTTTTTTGAGACAAGATTTACTAACCCTGCAATTGCACCTCCTCCGTAAAGGGTTGATGAAGCACCTTTTATTACCTCCACTTGTTTTAAGTCAAGCGGAACAATTTGCAATAAGCTCAATCCACCTGAGAAACCTGAAAATAAGGGGAATCCATCTTTTAAAATCTGGGTATATTTTCCGTCAAGTCCTTGTATGCGTATACTTGAATTGTAAGAAGTAGCTGATGTTTGTTGAGTTTGAATGCCAGTACTTTCGTTCAACATCATACGAATGTCTCCAGGCTTCATATTTCCTTTTTCTTCCAGTTCTTCTCCTGATATTACTTCAACTCGAGTCGGTATATCGGCTATGGTTCTACTGGAACGAGTTGAAGTTACAACTACTTCATCCATTTCCTGCCCCGCCCAAGAAAGTAATATTTCAATCGGCTGAGGTTGTGTTAATGGAAAATTAAAGGTGCCTGTACGTTCATTGTAGCCAATATAACTGAAAACGATAATCAGCTTTCCATCTGGGATATTTTTAATTTCCAGAAATCCGTTAATATTAGAACTTGCACCGATGGCAGTACCTTTTAAAACTGCTGTTGCTCCAATAAGTAGTTCTTTACTTTCATTGTCTTTGATAATGGCTTTGAAAGTGTTTTGTCCAAAAGCCAATGATATACAAGCGATTGCCATTAGTGGCAGAATAATTATTTTCATGTTTCTTTGGATTTAAGTCAATGATGTAAATAATTGAACTGGTAGTTATGCACATCCATCAGAAAGTGTCAAAACCACTTATTTTTTCATTAACTTATTTTGGGAGGTTGCCAGATTTCGGCAAAGTAATTCTTATCAAAGCCTTGGTGATAGAGGATTGATTTTGACTGTACACAAGTAAAGGGTTGGAAGTTGTAATCAGCAATAGAGAAAGTAAACCCTGCGCAAGTTCCGCAAGTAATAAATGGCGAACAATTATCACAACTGTTGTCGTCATTTTGATCTTGATGTTCAGTGCTTGATTGTGCTGTTTTTATTTCGTCATTGCAATAGTCGTCCACACAGCAAGGAGCAGCCGAAAGCACCGAAACATAAAAAGATAATATGAAACAAATTGTTTTCATTGGTTCAAATATAGTATAAGTCTGTCTTGTGCTGGGTCAAATTCAGCTTTTTTGCCTTAAATAGGTTGCTTGAGGTTTGGGCAGATAATGTGCTAAAATGAATATTGGCTTGTCATGTGTATTATTGGTCAATTTGTCTACTATCTTTTTTTGGTTGAAGGTAAACTCTTTGGATAAAGGCCGTTTAATGTCTTATGCGTATTAAGGGACGAGAAGCCTGTCAGGTAAGAAGGATATGAGCTTCCCACTATGATTAAAATCACCCCGTTGAATTTGTGATTTTGTAGCTCTTTATTAATTTTGTCCTTTTAAAAGTTGTAGGGAATTGAAAATAAGTGAATGACCTGGTATAGATCTTTTAGTGTTACAGAATTAATATTTGTCGGTATATTTCTGCTGTTTTATTCAATATACATCTGGAGGGTAATTCGAATTGCAACTAGTCTCAATACTGGTTTCAATGGAATATTTTTTAAAGTTGTGATCCGTACAATTTATTTTGCCCTCCTTATTATAGCATTACTGGGGCCTGCGTTTGGAGAAGCCCGGCGAGAAGTGCAGTCCGTGGGCAAAGATATCTTTCTTGCAATCGACTTGTCCCAATCCATGAATGCCAATGATGTACAACCAACCAGGTTGGAAAAAATGAAATTCGAACTTAAAAACATTGTAGGAACATTTACCAGCGACCGCATAGGGTTAATTATCTTTTCCTCCGAGGCATTCATGCAATGTCCGCTTACATATGATCAAAATGCCCTAAACCTATTTATTGAGACTTTGCACTCTGGTTTGGTCCCAAATACTGGTACAGATTTTGGGCCGCCATTAAAAATGGCCTTGGAAAAACTGAATGATGAAAATTCAGCATTAAGCACTCTGAAATCCAAAATAATTGTGCTGATCAGTGATGGTGAAGATTTTGGGGATGATACAGACAAAATTATAGATAATATTGAAAACCAGGGGATCAAGTTATTTACTTTAGGTATAGGAACTGAGAAAGGCAGCAAAATAAGAACAGGAAGTGGGTTTAAAAGAGACAAGGACGGCAATGAAGTGGTAAGCCGATTGGATGCACGCAGTTTAAAAGCAATTGCCGCCAAAACAGATGGTAAATATTTTGAAATTAATGAATCAAATAACGACGTTCAACGTTTAAAAAATACAATCAATAGTATTGAAGGGGAAGTGCGGGATTCAAGACAAGTGGATATTTCAGCAAATAAATATTTTTATTTCCTGGCTGCTGCATTACTTTTAATGCTGGTGGACATTTTCACAAGCTTTAAAACTATAAGAATATGAAGTACCTGGCATTTGTGCTTATTGTAATGGCTGGCTTGGGCAATGAGATCACGAAAATTGCTAGGATAAATGCTTTAAAAAAGGAAGCAAAAGAGGCATACCAGTCAGGGGACTATCAAAAAGCAATTGAAAATTACCAATACCTGGTGGATTCATTTGATGCTAAAGACGACATGCTGATGCTGAACCTTTCCAATGCTTATTATAAAATAAACGATACTGCAAATGCAATATCAAATTATAAGTCATTACTGGAAAGCCCTACCAGGGAAGTGAGATCTATAGCACACCAGCAATTGGGAATAATCAAATCAAAAAGCGAAAAGTATAAGGAAGCTTTACTGGATTTCAAACAATCACTTAAAGCAAACCCAGCCAACAATGATGCCCGTTACAATTATGAATTGTTGAAGAAACTAATTCAGGAACAAGAGCAAAAGCAACAACAACAGCAGAATAAGGATCAACAACAAGACCAGGAGAAGCAGGAAGACCAGGAAAATCAAGACCAAGAGCAACAAGACCAACAGAAACAGGATCAGGAGCAAAAACAAGAACAACAGAACCAGGAAGGTGAAGAACAAAAAGAACAAGAACAGCAAGAAGGCCAGGAAAAAGAAGAAGAAACAGAGGAGGGCAAAGAGCAGGAAATGCCTTCTACGATGGACAAATTAAAAGAAATGAATATCAGCGAAGAAAAGGCCCGAATGATTTTAGAAGCTATGAAAAACAACGAAATTCAATATATTCAGCAGAATAAAAGAAAAGCCAAAAATCGAAAGAAAAGCAACAAACCCGATTGGTAATTGTTATCCAACACATCCATATTCTTCCCAGATTGAATTAAATTTGAACCATTCTAAAACAAAAATAATTTCCATTTAAAAATACGGATTTATATCATGAAAGAAGCATATATCATCTCTGCTTCACGAACTCCAATCGGTAGTTTCGGGGGCAGCCTTTCTTCAATCTCAGCCACGGAATTGGGATCAATTGCCATAAAAGGGGCATTGAAAAAAGCCAATCTAGACGCTGACCAAGTCAGTGAAGTAATCTTCGGAAACGTTATTTCAGCTAACCTTGGACAGGCCCCGGCACGACAAGCTTCTGTTGGTGCCGGAGTTGGGTACAATGTCCCATGTACAACCATCAATAAAGTTTGTGCATCAGGTATGAAAGCTGTAATGTATGGTGCCCAGTCCATCATGCTAGGTATCAGCGATGTTGTGGTTGCAGGTGGCATGGAAAGCATGTCCAATATCCCATATTATTTGCCAAAAGCCAGATTTGGACATAAATACGGTCATAGCGAAATTCTCGATGGATTGTTGAAAGATGGGCTTTGGGAAGTATACTACAAGTTTCCCATGGGGAATTGTGCTGATAATACGGCCAAAGAGATGGGAATAACCAGGGAAATGCAAGATGAGTATGCAATCAGTTCGTATAAAAGGTCTGCATCGGCCACTAAATCCGGGTATTTTAAGGAAGAGATAATTCCCGTAGAAATCCCCCAAAGAAAAGGCAACCCATTGCTGATGGAAGAAGACGAAGAGTTTAAGAATGTAAATTTTGATAAGATCCCGAATTTAAAACCGGTTTTCAATAAAGAAGGAACCGTTACTGCTGCCAATGCATCTTCCATCAATGACGGTGCTTCTGCTTTGGTGCTAATGAGCAAAGAAAAGGCTGATGAGCTGGGAATAAATCCTATAGCGAAAATCCGTGGGTTTGCCGATGCTGAGCAAGATCCAATCTGGTTCACCACCTCCCCTTCCCTGGCGATCCCAAAAGCCTTGAAAAATGCCGGGGTTGAAAAATCAGATGTCGACTTTTTTGAGATAAACGAAGCCTTTTCTGCTGTCTCCATTGCCAACAATATCAAAATGGAACTCGATCCAGATCATGTAAATGTTTTTGGAGGTGCTGTGTCATTGGGGCATCCGCTGGGGGCTTCGGGGGCCAGGATACTTACTACATTAAATTCGGTTCTTTCCCAAAAAAATGGGAGTATTGGCGTTGCTGGTATTTGCAATGGTGGAGGAGGTGCCTCAGCCATGGTAATTGAAAAAGTTTAACAATTGTTTTTCTATAATATGATGGTGAAGCCTTACATTTTAAAGTGAAGCTTCCTATTTTTGTTGAAACCTACGTCATTCAACTATGAAAAATATTCCTCTTTTCATATTAGGAATTTTCCTCCTTATCAATCTTTCTTTTGCCCAAAAAAAAGTCCAAACATATTATGAGGAATATGGAGATAAACTTATTAAGGAAGTATACCAGGTTGCCAATAGTGGCAATATTAAAATTGGGAAGTACACTAAGTACCACCCTGAAGGTTCGATTGCGGAAGAAGGTGAGTATGAGAATGGAAATAAGACAAATGAATGGAATTATTATCATTCAAATGGAAAATTATCTTCAAAAGGAAAGTATGAACATAGCCAGATGTCCGGGGAATGGATCTATTATGACAGGGATGGAAACACAATTTCCAAAGTAAATTTTAAAGAAGGCAAGAAGCACGGCGAATGGCTTTCATTTTATCCAGATGGTCTACAAAAAGGCATTGGGGAATTTAATGAAGGCACGGGAGAGCTTAAGGAGTACTACCCTAACGGCAACCTGCAAAAAATCACCCATTACTCTAATGGGCTAAAAGATGGAAACGTCACTGTTTACAACCTTTTAGGAATGACAATTCAAAAGGCCAACTATAGTGGGAATCTGCTTAATGACAGTCTCAAGATTTATTATGATGATGGGATTCTAAAGCAGGAGAGTTTTTTTATCAATGGCACACTTTCAGGGATGGTAAAAGAATATTTTCCGTCAGGTAAAATCAGAAAAGAGATCACTTATGACTTGGGGAAATTCAATGGTTTATCTAAAACTTATTATGAAGACGGCAAAATCAAAATAGAAGGAAATTATAAAAACGGTGAACTAAACGGATTTTTTAAGACCTATTATCCCAATGGTCAGACCGAAACAGAATCTTACAATTTGGATGGTAGTAAAAACGGAGAATTTAAGACTTATTATACCGATGGAAGCCTAATGAGTAATGGGGAGTATATTAACGGATTACTTCATGGTGAAAATCAGGGCTTTTATAATAATGGCAATCAAAAACATATTTTATATTTTAAAAAGGGTAAAAGAGAGGGGGAAAACAAACGTTTTTACAATTCTGGAAAATTAATGGAAGTGATTTACTATTCTGACCAAGAAAAAAAGCAGAACATTAAAGAGTACCATGACAATGGATCCATTAAATCTGAAAAAACTATTCTGAATAACTTAAAGAGCAATACCTGGAAATATTATTTTGAGACAGGTAAAATAAGGGAAATAGTGCCATATTTTGAGGGGAGAATAAATGGAACCAGAATCACTAATCATACTAATGGTAAAATTGCCACTGAAGAGCCATATAAAGGCAATAGTAAAATAGGAGTACATAAAGAATATTTTGAAAAGGGGAACATCCAAACGGAGACCACTTATAAAAAGGGCAAAATGCACGGAATTCTCTTGGAATTTTACCCTGATGGAAAGAAAAAAATAAAAGGAAGTTATTCTGATGGGAAAAAATCTGGATCATGGGAAGAATACGATAAGGATGAGAATCTAGTGATGACTTATTTTTACCAGAATGGAAGAATTGTCTCTAAATCAAAACCTGACAATTAAACTCAATCTTTCCATTTTATTTCACTGATCACTTAGCTACATTTGCGTCAGAAATGGAAGGCATAAAGGAAACTAATTTTAATTTTCCTGGTCAAACAGGCTTTTATCGGGGGAAAGTAAGGGATGTATACAAGTTCGATAACAGGCTTGTAATGGTAGTTACCGATCGCATTTCAGCATTTGATGTCATTTTGCCCAGGCCAATTCCACACAAGGGCCAGGTATTAAACCAGATTGCTGCAGTTAATTTAGAGGCTACCTCAGATATAGTGTCCAATTGGGTCGAATCAGTCCCAGATCCTAATGTTTCCATTGGCAAGAATTGTGATCCCTACCCCGTGGAAATGGTAATAAGAGGCTATTTAGCAGGTCATGCTTGGCGCGAGTATAAAATCGGTAAGCGTTCTCTTTGTGGCATTGCCCTACCGGATGGACTCAATGAGAATGACAAATTGCCCGAGCCTATAATTACACCCGCTACAAAGGCTACAGAAGGGCACGACATGGATATTTCGGCTAAAGAGATAGTAAAGCAAGGCTTAATACCCACTGAAGAATATGAAATGCTTGAAGATTATACCAGGAAATTGTTTGAAAGGGGAACACAACTAGCCGATAAAAATGGGCTAATCCTGGTAGATACAAAATATGAATTCGGAAAACTTGATGATTCAATTTACCTTATTGATGAAATCCATACGCCGGATTCCTCAAGGTATTTTTATAAGGTAGGTTTTGAGGAAAGGCAGGAAAATGGTGAAGAACAAAAACAACTTAGCAAAGAATTCGTTAGACAATGGTTGATATCGCAGGGTTTTCAAGGACTACAAGGCCAGGAAATGCCTATGATTACAGATGACATTGTTTATTCTATTTCAGATCGGTATCTAGAACTCTTTAAATCATTTACAGGAAAGCCATTAATAATTGACGATTCTGAGGATGCATTGAATAGGATTGAAGAAAATGTAAATAAAACTTTAAAAAAAGCTTAATTTTGGTGTGATTTAAAAAATAGAATTATTATGAAATATGCTGTTGACAAGCAAGAGAAATATAGCTTAATCAAACTCCAGGAAAGCAAATTGGATACCACTTTGGCACCCAGTTTAAAATCCGAATTGATAACCATGCATGCCGAAGGGGTGAAAAACATTATTTTAGATCTGTCTGAAGTTAAATATACTGATTCATCAGGATTAAGTGCACTGTTGGTGGGCAACAGAACTTTTAAGCAAGACGGTGGGGTTTTTGTGCTGGCTTCTTTGAGTGACCATACGGTTAAGCTAATTAAAATATCTCAATTGGAAAGTGTGTTGAATATTGTTCCTACGGTAGAGGAAGCAGTAGATACAATATTCATGAAAGAAATTGAAGGCGGATTAAAAAACGAAAGTGGAGAAAACTAATACCCCTGAATTTGTCTTTCAGCATTAAAATACTGGGGTCCAATTCAGCAATTCCTGCCTACGGGAGAAATCACTCCTCACAACTCCTTTCAGTTCACAATCATCGGTACTTAATAGATTGTGGAGAAGGCACCCAACTACGGCTTTTAAAATACAGGCTAAAGATTTCAAAGATCGATTACATTTTCATCAGTCATTTACATGGTGATCATTATCTCGGCCTTCAAGGTCTGCTCTCTTCCATGCATCTTATGGGAAGAACTAAAATACTTGAACTTTTTGGGCCTCCTGGCACATCAGAAATAATTAGCTTGCAATTAAAGTATTCCCAAACATTTTTAAAATATCACATCAATTTTCATGAAATCCCTTGTGATTCCTTTTATCAAATACATGAAGACAAACTACTTGAAGTCTATTCAATACCTTTAAAACACAAAATAGATTGTTCTGGCTTCCTGTTTATTGAAAAACCAAAACCAAGAAGGTTCATAAAAGAAAAATTGCCCAGTGATTTAACCCTTAAGGAAATTGCAATTCTTAAGAAAGGCTTGGATATAACAGACAGTAAAGGAAAAGTAAAATATAAGAACTCTGATCTCACCATGGATCCCCGACCGATAAGATCATACGCCTATTGTTCTGATACAAAATATGATGAGGATATTATACAACACATCAAGGATGTGGATATACTTTATCACGAAGCTACTTTTCTACACGAAAATGAAAATTGGGCACAAACAACATTCCACTCAACCAGCAAACAAGCTGGCAAAATTGCCAATAAGGCCAAGGTCGGCAAATTGTTGATTGGGCATTTTTCTGCCAGGTACAAAGACCTCGACCCACTTCTAGTTGAAGCCCGTGAAGAATTTAAAAACACCGAACTTGCCCTGGAAGGGCAGACTTTTGTCATTGATGATTAATTAATCAGTAATGAAGAATCGAAAAAACAACCTTTTTATTTTCCTTTCCGGGATATTCATTACAAACGCTTTACTGGCAGAAATAATCGGTGTAAAAATATTTTCACTGGAGAACAGCATGGGATTTTCCCCTGTTAATCTCGACATCCTTGGATATGAGCTTGACTTCAATCTTTCGGCAGGCGTAATATTATGGCCGGTTGTATTTATCACCACAGACATTATCAATGAATACTTTGGTAAGCAAGGAGTAAAAAAGATCACCTATTTTACTGTATTGTTGATTTCTTACACATTTATTATAATTTCTCTGGTTACCTTCTTATCTCCGGCCAGTTTTTGGCTAGACATCAATAACATCGATGACACAGGCAAACCTTTTGACATTAGCTATGCCTTTAACAAAATATTTCGACAGGGGTTGGGAATCATAATCGGCTCACTTATTGCTTTTCTGATCGCTCAATTCCTTGATGTTTTCATTTTCCAGCGCCTGAGAAGGATAACAGGCAGCAAAATGATATGGCTTAGGGCCACTGGATCAACATTAGTCTCACAATTTATTGATAGTTTCGTGGTGCTGGCAGTAGCATTTTACATCTTTGGCAATTGGCCATTAAGCCAGGTCGTCTCTGTAGGGATCATGAACTACATCTATAAATTCACTATTGCTATTGTACTTACCCCCGTTTTGTACCTTGGCCATTTTATTATAGATAGCTATCTTGGGAAAGAGGAAGCCGACAATATGGCCAATGAAGCAATGGAAAATAGCTAAGGATCATTCTAAGATGAATATTTTTACAGATATTTACGTTTAATAGATAACCTTATAGCAATAAGATATATTAATAGCAAAATAAAATAATCTATTTATGACAAATTGGATATCATGTTTTATCCTGGCCATTACGGCTAATTTGGTTTCTGGGCAAGGTTATCATATTGAAATATCGGTTGGTGGAATTAAGG
>CBDVAV010000115.1:0-9752 GCA_965372055.1 uncultured bacterium
GAAGAACTCAAAACCTCTAAAGAAGAACTTCAGGCTCAGAATGAAGAGTTGGAAGCCCAACAGGAAGAACTAAGGCAAACCAATGAAGAATTAGAAGAACAAACCCAACAGCTTAAAGAATCTGAAACAAAATTAAAAGCACAAAGTGAGGAATTACTGGTTTCAAATGAAGAATTGGAGGAAAAAACCGAAAACCTGGAAAAACAAAAAGTGGAGGTGGAAGAAGCTGGAATTGAATTAGGAAGAAAAGCCAGGGAACTGGCTTTGGCCAGCAAATACAAATCAGAGTTCCTGGCCAATATGTCACATGAACTACGGACACCATTAAATAGTTTACTGATACTTTCCAAAGATCTGGAAAATAATGATGATGGCAATCTTACTAAAGAGCAGGTGGAATCAGCGAAAGTAATTCATAGTGGAGGAGAAGACTTGTTATCCTTAATTAATGATATCCTTGACCTTTCTAAGGTGGAAGCAGGAAAATTAACTGTCAATCTTGAAGAGGTAAGAATCCAGACCATTATCAACAACATTAATAATCAATTTGGGCCCATTGCAAAAAACAAGAACTTAAAATTCGAGATTATTAAAAAAGGTAAACTCCCCAATTCCATAAAAACGGATGGATTAAGGGCAGAACAGATCTTGAAAAATTTGTTATCCAATGCTTTTAAATTCACTGAAAAAGGGAGTGTTGCCCTTAATGTACATTTACCCCCAAAAAATACGAAATTCAGAAATGCTCACCTTACCCCTGAAAATACTATCGGTTTATCTGTGGTAGATACCGGAATCGGAATTGAGAAAGATAAGCACAACGCCATTTTTGAGGCATTTCAACAGGCTGAGGGGGGGACTAGCCGTATATTTGGTGGTACTGGCCTGGGCCTGACTATTTCGCGGGAATTGTCTAAGATCTTAGGCGGTGAAATTCACCTGAACAGCAAAGTGGGTTCGGGAAGTACTTTCACCTTATACTTACCGATTGAATATAATAAATCTGCTGTAGGCGAGAGGAGTGTCGAATTTGAAACTGTTCCCGCAGTGCAAATTGAGAAACCGACAAAACCTTTACCACTTGATGAGGATATACTCGAAGAAGCTTTAACGGTATTCATACCGGATGACAGGCAGGAGGTCAGTAAAGCTGATAGATCCATCCTGATAATCGAAGACGATAAAAAATTTGCCAAAATCCTGCTTGGCCTGGCCCGTAATCAGAAGTACAAATGCCTGGTAGCGGGTGATGGCATTAGTGGATTGGCCCTGGCAAAGGAATATAAACCAAGTGCCATCATCCTCGATCTGATGCTCCCGGATATTGATGGTTTAAGGGTTCTGGATAATTTGAAATTCGATTTGGAAACAAGGCATATTCCGGTGCATGTTATTTCATTCAAAGAGGAGAAGAAGGCCTCACTAAGCAAAGGGGCGGTGGGATTTTTGGCAAAACCAGCTAAAGCGGAAGACATTAATAGTGTCTTTGAAAGACTTGAGGAATTTAATAAAGCAAAACTTCGGGAATTATTGATTATTGAAGATGATATAAATCAACAAAAAGCACTTCAAAAACTGCTAAAGAACAAAGGCATTAAGATTTCTACAGCCGTCTCGGGTAAACAAGCCTTAAAACAAATTAACTCTTCAGTATTCGACTGTATTATCCTGGACTTGAGATTACCTGATACCGATGGATTTGAACTGATCCAAAAAATAAGTGATACAGAATCCCATGCTTCCATCCCAATTATTGTTTATACAGGTGCAGACCTGTCACCGGAAGAATACCATAAATTAAATCAATATACTGAAACTATTATCATAAAAGGGGTGAATTCACCCGAAAGGCTGCTTGATGAGGTATCATTATTCCTGCACTCCGTAGAAACTGAATTACCGGAAGGGCAGAGAAAGATAATTGATATGTTCCATAGCCGGGAAGAAGTAATTAAGGGTAAAAAAGTACTTCTTGTTGATGATGACCTAAGAAACACTTTTGCTTTATCCAAATCATTACAAAAGCAAGGATTGGAAGTCGTTTTGGCTGATAATGGAAAGCTGGCCCTTGAAAAGCTCAAATCAGAAAAAGGTATTGATATCGTAATTATGGACGTTATGATGCCGGTAATGGACGGTTACGAAGCTACCAGAAGGATTCGCATGATCGATAAATTTAAAAACCTGCCCATTATTGCTTTAACTGCAAAAGCAATGCCTGAGGATAAAGCAAAATGTATGGAAGCAGGGGCCAATGACTACATCACCAAACCGGTAGAAATTGAAAAACTTTTATCGATGATGAGAGTCTGGTTATTTTCCAAAAATGGCAATAAATATAAATAATCTTTAACACCGGTGTGTATATAAATGATCCTGGTTTAAAATTATGACCGTCAATAACCAAACCCTAGAGATGGAAATCAACCTGCTGCTGGAAGCAATATTCAAAAAATATGGTTATGACTTTCGCCACTATTCCCGTGCGTCATTAATAAGAAGGATCATGAACCTCCGGGATAAATCCAAGGTTAACCACATAGCCGACATGATTCCAAGAATACTCCGGGACAAAGAATTCCTGGACGATTTTCTGCACAATATGTCTATCACGGTAACAGAGATGTTTCGTGACCCCAATTTCTTCCTTGCTTTAAGAAATAAAGTGATCCCCTATTTAAAAACCTATGCTTATATCAATATCTGGCATGCCGGATGCTCAACCGGTGAGGAAGTTTATTCTACCGCCATCATACTTAAAGAAGAAGGGTTTCTGGATCGTGCCAGGATTTATGCCACCGATTTTAATAACCATTCATTACAAACAGCACAGGAAGGGATATTTCCTTTGGATAACATGAAAACGTATACCGCCAATTATAATAAAGCCGGAGGAAAGGGCTCACTATCTGATTATTATCATGCCCACTACAAATCAGCGTCATTTGATAAATTGTTAAGAGAGAATATTTTATTCACCAATCATAATCTCACTACTGATAGGGTATTTACCGAAGCTCATCTGATCATATGTAGAAATGTGCTGATTTATTTTGATAAGCATTTACAAAACAAAGTGTTGACTTTATTTGAGAAAAGCCTTTGCCCTAATGGGTTTTTATGCCTGGGCACAAAAGAATCACTTGATTTTTCAACTCAAGAAAGCAACTGCAAAGTAATCGATAAGAAATCTAAAATTTACCGGACACGAAACCAACTAACAAAATAAAACATTGATGAATAACCAAAAACCGTGAAATTATATTAATCAATAATGTCAAATGAAAAGTTGTCAAAGTCGAAATACGAAGTGGTTGTGATTGGAGTGTCAACAGGGAGCTTGGAAGCCTTATTGCAGATTATCCCAAAGCTCCCGGTAGATTTCGAATTGCCAATTATTATTGTGAACCACATGGTTCCGGATGCTGATAATTTTTTAGCCAATTTCTTAAATGAAAAAAGCAAGTTAAATGTAATGGAGGCAATGGAAAAAGAAAGAATTAATAAAGGGAATGTTTACCTGGCACCGGCTAATTATCATTTGTTGGTTGAGCCTGATAAAACCCTCTCTTTATCAGTCGATCCACCGTTGAATCATTCCAGGCCATCGGTTGATATACTTTTCGAAACAGCAGCTTATGCCTATTCCGGCAAATTAATCGGAGTAGTGCTTAGCGGAGCTAATTTTGATGGTACTATAGGATTGAAAAAAATAAAACAAGCGGGAGGCTTGACCATAGTTCAGGATCCCCAAACAGCAAAATCAAAGGCAATGCCCCAGTCAGCGATCAACCAGGTTAACCCTCATCATATTATCCCTTTAAATAATATCGCTTCATTTATAGTAAAGCTTTGCACCAATTAATGTAGCATCATTAGACTATGACAAATTATAGCCACCATAAGCAGCCAATACCAAAAATTTTGATTGTCGATGATCAGGAAAAAAATCTCATAGCTTTAAAAAAGGTTTTAACAAACCTTAAAGTAAAGATTCTTACCGCCACATCAGGTAATGAAGCGTTGACACTGGTGTTGCGGCATGAATTTGTAGTGATCTTATTAGATGTTCAGATGCCAGTGATGGATGGTTTTGAGGTTGCCAGGTTGTTAAAATTAAACGATGCTTCAAAGATTATCCCCATCATTTTTATAACAGCTCTCGACCGTGAGAAAAAACAAGTTTTTAAGGGTTATCATTTAGGTGCTGTGGATTATATATTCAAGCCTGTTGAACCAATAATACTAAGAGGTAAAGTTGGCGTGTTTTTAGATTTGTACAATCAAAAAAAGGAACTTGAGAACTCTAAGAAGGAATTAGAAAAATTAACGGAAAAATTATCACAGAATATTGAGGAATTGAAAAATGCTCAAAGCCAATTGGTTCAATCAGAAAAGATGGCTTCACTAGGGCAGCTCACTGCCGGTATTGCCCACGAAATCAACAACCCCATCAACTTTGTATATGCCGGTTCTAATGCTCTGAACAAAAATTATGGGAGTTTCAAGAAAATCCTGGAGAAGTATGAAGTACTTAAACCTGGAGATCCTAAACTTATATCTAAGTTGAAGGAAATTGAAAGTTTAAAAAAGAAATACGCCTTTAAAGACTCTTACGAAGCAATCCCACAGTTGATTGATGACGTTCTGATTGGAGCTAAACGTATTGCTGAAATTGTTGCCGGATTAAGAAATTTTTCAAGATTAGATGAAGCTGAGATCAAAACAGTAAATATCCATGTAGGTATCGAATCAACCTTACTGTTACTGCATGGTAAATACAAAGACAAGGTTATCATCCATAAGCATTATGATCATAAGGCAGGACAAATCGAATGTTACCCGGGACAGTTGAACCAGGTGTTTATGAATTTGCTCAATAATGCTATTGATGCTATTGATAATAAAGGTGAGATCTCTATAACAACTAAGAAACTTAAAGACAAGATAAAAATATCAATAAAAGATAATGGGATGGGAATCAAGCCTGAAATTCAGAAAAAGATGTTTGAGCCGTTTTTTACAACCAAAGAAGTTGGAGCGGGAGTAGGTCTTGGATTGTCTATTTGTTTTGGAATAATTGAAAGACATAAGGGTAAAATAGAAGTGAAAAGTCAGGTTGGGCGAGGCTCAGAATTTATAATAACATTACCACAAAATAAAATGTTATAAAGAAGTTTGGAATAATTATGGACTAGCGAAGATCCGAAATTGTTTTTGGGTGTTCTAGAAGCTAAGCCAGGCATAATGAAATCGATTTTTTTTGATTATAAACTTAGATGCTCAATTGACCAAAGTAATATTGATAAATAAGGGATAGACTTTTACTATTAATTAGTGGAGAAAGAAATGACAAAAACTAAATATTCTGTCTTGTATGTGGATGATGAGGAAAGTAACCTGCGAATATTTAAAAATACTTTCCGCTTTGATTACAAAGTGCTAACTGCATTTTCCGGTAAAGAAGGATTACGGGTGCTGAAGGAAAAGGACATCGACCTTATCATAACCGACCACCGAATGCCCAAAATGACAGGAGTGCAGTTTCTGGAAATAGTTGCCAAGCAATACCCGGATCCCAATCGCATTTTACTTACGGCATTTAGTGATTATGAAGTTTTACAACAAGCGGTGAACTCAGGAAGGATTTTTCAATACGTTGAGAAACCCTGGGAAGAGGAAAAATTTAAACCAATTATTGATGCTGCATTAGAGGCATATACATTGAAAGAAGATAACAAGAGGCTGACAAAAGATCTGAAAGATAAGGCAAAAGCTTTGATGAAAAGCGAACAGAGAACACGGTTACTAAAAGAAATAGCTATTGCGGCTAATGAGGCGGTGAATCCCAGGGAGGCACTAAAGGTTACACTCGATCGTGTTTGTAATTTTACCAAATGGCCTGTAGGCCATGTCTACCTACCGGCCGATGATGGAACAAAGGATCTGGCTCCAACAAAATTATGGCATCTTGATGAACCCCGGCAGTTTAAGGAATTTAAGAAAGTTACTGAACAAACACGTTTTGCCCCCGGCATCGGATTGCCTGGTCGTGTGTTTTCAAGCAATAAACCTGCCTGGATCATTGACGTTACCAAAGACCCGAATTTTCCTCGGGCAAAACTTGCCAAAAACCTAAGGGTCCGGGGGGCTTTCGCCTTTCCAGTTCTTACGGAAAAAGGAGTTGCGGCAGTACTGGAATTTTTTTCCAAAGATACCCAGCCTCCAGATGAAACACTTTTAGAGATCATGGCAAAGATAGGAACACAAATAGGAATTGTAGTTGAGCGAAAGCGAGCTATGGAGGAATTAATAAAATATCGTGAACATCTGGAGGAAATGGTAAAGGAGCGTACTACTGAGTTAAAAAAAGCAAATTACAAGATCGAACAATCATTAGATGAATTAAAGCAAACTCAAGCAAAATTGATACAAACTGAGAAAATGGCTTCTATAGGTTTGTTGACGGCTGGCCTTGCCCATGAGATAAATAATCCCTTAAATTTTGTAAATATAGGAACCGCAGGTTTGGAAAAAGATTTCAAAATTTTATTACAGATCATGGATAAGTATCAAGAACTAGAAAAAGCACCCCAATCAGCAGGTATTTTGAAGGATATTGCGAAGTTGAAGGAGAAGATTGATTTTGAATATTTAATGGATAATATTCCTGAAACATTGAAAGACATTAGGCTGGGCGTCCACCGTAGCGCTGAGATCATAAAGAGCTTAAGCAACTTTTCCCGCACAGATGCCGAAGATCCTGTGATCACTGATATTCACCGGGGATTGGATGCAACCCTTTTACTGCTTCAAAGCAAAATAAAAGATAGAGTAACTATTATCAAAGACTACGATGGAAGTATTGAAGGAGTAATGTGTTATCCCAGCCAACTCAACCAGGTATTTATGAACATTATCCTGAATGCTATTCAGGCGGTAGGGGACCAAGGAACCCTGAACATTACCACCAGGAAACATAAGAATCACATTGATATTAGCATTAAGGATTCTGGATCCGGAATTTCTGATGAAAATATAGGTAAAATCTTTGATCCCTTCTTTACCACCAAAGATGTGGGTGAAGGCACCGGCTTGGGGTTATCAATTAGTCATGGGATTATTGAAAAGCATGGAGGAAAAATTGAGGTAAAGAGTGAACGCAGGAAAGGGACCACATTTACCATTACTTTGCCTCAATTAGTTAAATAATTTATTAAATCGAAGTTTTTTACTACTCCCAAGGCCAATCGTTGCTCCGGTCAAAAGATAACAGCGTAGGTTTTGGAATCAGTTTCCACCATGGGTAGTAGAATGGATTGTTCAGATTGTTTTAGATCGGGCGGAACTGTCTCCAAGGGAATTGACGCATCATATCATTGAAAAGCATGGTTATTTTTTATATCAGAGTCTATTATATACAAAATTTTGAAAAGCAGGGGCCTGGTAACCAGTCCAGTTTAGATGCTTATTAGAGCCTGTGATTCTTTCAAAAAGAAGCTGAAGGTGCACGGCCATGGTATTAAATGAAGACGCCAGATCGCTTATTTTGATTTTGTGAATGATATTCCCTAAAATAAGAGCTAAGGAGTTTCTTATTTAGTTTTTCGGTTAGCCTGGCACAAATATTGAAAACCCTGTCAGGGACATATCCATAATCAGCTCGAAGTGTATTAATTAATTGAGCAACTGCATGAATCTGTTCCCTTAAGATTTTATTATTGTAAGTCTTATAAACTTTTAATATGTCTTGAAACTTATTACAGAGTTTGCAGGCTTTCTTCACTTCAGGGGTCTGGTTTTCCCTATATTTTCTTATTGCTTGAGCTATCATAACATTTTTGTTTAGTTTGTATGGTAAAGATAAATTGGCCAGTGGCTGGATCTATGAAGGAATCACCTAATTTTAATATTAGGTAATTTGCTTATCGATCCTAAAAAATACGAGAGATTACAATCAATCCAAACATAAGAACCGACAATAATAAAATTGCCATTCTTAACATGGTTTCCCTTTTGCTCCCTTTTGTTAAAATTCTAATTTTTTTCATGATTCCTAGTTTTATTATCAGTGAATATTATTTTTCATTTTCTATTCCTAGTTCATTTTTGGTGTATATATTACCTATCAATCTTGATAAATACATTGATGTCATGGGGTGCTGTTTCATCACCTCCGAAATAAGGCCATAACATGTAGTACAAACCCTTTTCACAAGTGCTGCCACGATCTACGATAACAGGATCATAATTATTGAGACTGAATATGTAATGATCATCTTTGATCTCGATCTTATACCTGGCAACCTCTCCAATTTCAACAGTTCCTATAGGTAAATATGTGAGTGCTTTGTTGGCATAAGAATAGGCCCTTATTTCAATTTGGTTGTTGAACCATCTCCATCCAAACCTTGCACTGTTCTCCTGATGGTGTGAATTACAATCTGAAAACCCCAGCAGTTTATTGGTATCATACTGATTGATTGCTTCCAACGAAGTATACATGACAGATTCATCAAACCGTGCTTCAAAAGAAAGGGTATTTGATTGAAGCGAAACCACCTTTTTGGACGAACCATGCTTTCCTTTCTGTATTTGAAACAATTCAAAAGGCTCGATATATTTTGGTTCGCAAGCAGTAACCACTATCCATAAAATCAATAACTTCTTCATCAGTTCTTATTATTTAGATTGAATACTATCTTCCCGGAAATGGCTGGATATCCGTAGCGTAAGCTCATCATCCCGCCAAGGCTGATAAATTTTGTGATTGCATACCGTGTTTCGACCCCAGGAACCAGGAAAAAGAATTTTTCATTTGCAAACCCTGACCTGACCACCCATGAAAGTTCTAGTTTTTCTGCTTTGTAGAGTTGGTAATCAAAGGAAAGCCCAAATAAAGTATTGGTATCAATTCCCTCTGGATTAACAGGCATTCTTGATAAGTAAAAGCTACCTATTGTCAGGGTTTTGCTAATTTTTACCCCTATAGCTGCCCCGTATTGATTTCCAATGATTGATTTTTCCATCACTGGGCCAACTACTATGCTCTGGGCTTTCGTGAAGCTCTTAATAAGCAATACCATCAGTAACAACAATATGAAATATTTTTTTCTCATGATATTAGTTTCTTTTGATACAAAGTAGCGGCTATTTGCGATGGGAATTATGAGTGAAAAACTTAACCTGAAGATTAAGTGAAATGCCTATTAGTTGACGATGGGAATACAGATTTGAGTATTGAGAAGTGAGTAGGGGTACAAGCTACAAGGTGCAGGTTTCAGGCTCCCGGACTAATACCTCAATGACCCAAATCTTATTGTATTATCAATTTGTAGCTATAAGGATTTGAATTAACAATCATTTTAAGTATATAAATGCCAGGCACATAAGATCTAAGATCGATGAAAATAGTATTGTTTTCATGATCTTTAATATCAACATGATGCTGGACTTTGCCATCCATACTATAGATCATGATTCGCATATCTTGATTTGGAGGCATTGGTAAGTCAATCATTACCATATCAGTTGCCGGATTAGGATACATTTTTATATTGAAATGCTCGGTTATTTCTTCAGTTCCCAAAATCAGGTTATTTACCTCTACCGAATCCGACAACACGGTACAGCCTTCTGAGATTACCTGAACCTTGTAAAATCCTGACTCACTTGGGTTGATTGTTTGGTTGGTCTCTCCAATTAACGGACTGTTATTAAAGTACCACTGATTGTTCTTTGGGTAACTTGAT
>CBDVAV010000116.1:0-9646 GCA_965372055.1 uncultured bacterium
GGCCATATATATTGAATCATAAATAATTTTGTAATCTTTTAACTCTGATGGGGTTTTTATTTTGTCTTCGTTTCTGGTATGGAATAGAAAATAGCTGCTTGATTGTCGAAATGTCTCATATCGGATATTGATTAAATCCTTATATATTGAATCAACATCAATAGCCAATTCGTTATAAGTCCTGGTAAGTCGGTCTGATGAAAACAACTCTTTGCGGGTGCGTTTAAGATCGAAAGATGAGAGATCGAAAACCATCTCCATTTTATCAAAATGTGTTCGTGTGAAAGGGGTTGGCTGGTCGTTAAGCATTGCTTTTTTACTATCAAATTCCGCTTCTCGAAAATTGGAGCCATTATAAAGTTCAAATTTCAGATACCTGTCATCCAAAAAAGTATACATTGTTCCCGAATCCGCCAAAGTAAGGTCAACATTACCTATCCCATCAGCATGATTATATATAATAAGGTCTTTAAGCCCTTTACCATCTGGGGATTTTTCTTTTACTTTTATACTGTAATTTGGAATACCATTGTAGTAAGTCCCGGCTTTAATGTCCAATGCAGGTTTTTTTTGCCTGATGTCATATATCAAACTATAGGCATTTAAAGCGGCTTGAGGTACGAGGTAATTATTGGAATAGAAACCTCCAACGGTTATAACCGCCACAAAGATAAAGAGGGGCATCATTATCCTGATCAACGATACACCGGCGCTTTTTACTGCAGTAAGTTCAAAATGTTCTCCAAGGTTACCGAAAGTCATTAATGATGATAACAGCACAGCCAAAGGCAAGGCAGCAGGTGTATTATATATCCCAAAATAAAAGAACAGTTCTGCAAAAACTTCAAAGCCCAAATCTTTACCAACGAGCTCATCAAAATACTTGGTGATATGTACTATCAGCAGAATAAAAACAACTACAAAAAAAGTAAGGAAAAATGGCCCGAAAAAAGACCTTATGACAAGCTTGTCTAGTTTTTTCATTACCTACCTCTCTCAAAATCCATACCGGGCAATAATTTAACCCCCAACTGTTTCCCTTAGGCTTTCGATCAGGGCTTCCCAAAGATCATGTAACTCTTCAACATCATCGATGTCGGAATAGTCAATAATACTTAAAAAAACAGCTTGGGTCAGTTCGTTCTTTTCCAAGCGTATCTCGAAATATTTTGGGTCTTCTTTGTCGTTCTCATCCTCTGGAAGAAATTCAAACCTGACATACCCATTGGTACGATGGGCAACCATCTTGGCTTTGTGATCCTCTCCTTCCCAGATAAAATTAAAGTTCTTATCCTCGTCAAGGTTGACATCATCAGCAAACCATTGAGCCAACCCACTGGCAGTATAAATGTATGGGTATAGCATTTTATTGGATGCGTTTATTTCAAATTCCCCTTCAAATTTTGTTCTGCCCATAACTCAAATATAATATGATTTTTAATATATCAAATTTTTGTGATAGGCAAAAGTATTTATTTAGTGTTTAGCAAATAATTATCAATCTTAGTATGTTTGCACACCCAAAATATCAGGATAAAATTGGCGAGGTAGCTCAGATGGTTAGAGCGCAGGATTCATAACCCTGAGGTCACGGGTTCAATTCCCGTTCTCGCTACAACTTAAGCTTCATACATTGTAAATGGGGGTTTTTTTGTAAAATAGTAGACCTGCTAACCACTTGGCAACACTAGAAATTAACGAAAGCTCTATCACCATTATCCCTCTCATTTAAGTACACAAGCACCCATCAACACAATTATTATAAGTTCCACACACAATATTAAGGTGCATTCAATCTCAGACATTATCAGAAATAATTAAATGGTTAGTCTAATCCACGACCTATCGATTACAAGAAAGCACTCTACGAAAGCCTAAAACCCTGCTTTCTTAAATGAGGCTTTGATTACTTGGGATATTCCATTATCTTAATTGCATATTTAAGTAAACTAAAAGGAGGGATTAATCATGGCAGTATATAAAGTAATCGAAGTAATTGGAACAAGTGAAAGTTCTTGGGAAGATGCAGCAAACCAAGCTATTAACAGGGCAAGCCAAACGGTCGAAGATCTACGGATTGCAGAGGTTGTAAGCCAAGATCTTAAGATTGAAGGTGGAAAGGTGGTGTCATACCGAACAAAATTAAGCTTATCATTTAAGTTCCGTGAGGGATAATTTAAAATAGCCAAGTAAATTATTGGAATTCGAAGGAGATGGCAAAACCACCTAAGGGGAGGTTACGCTCAAATTAGATCATATCTATAACAGCTGGGGCTTTGGAACCTCATACCATTGCCAAATTTATTTATTGCACTAACTTTGTCAGCTTATTAATATAATACAATGGACAGTATCCAAAGAATTGGAGTATTTACATCAGGAGGGGATGCCCCGGGAATGAATGCAGCCATCCGGGCGGTGGTGAGGGCCGGTATCTATTACGAAAAGGAAGTTGTTGGGATCTACAATGGATATGAAGGGTTGATCACTGGGGATTTTAAAAACCTTGGCGCCAGATCAGTGGCCAATATTATACAAATGGGCGGGACTATTCTTAAATCTGCCCGCAGTGAAAAGTTTAAAACACCTGAAGGACAGCAACAGGCCTATGATAACATTTATCAGGATGGCATTGACGCCCTGGTAGCTATTGGTGGGGATGGTACATTTACAGGGGCTGTTCAATTTAATAAAAAGTATAAAATTCCAATTATTGGCATTCCTGGAACGATTGATAATGACCTATACGGCACCGACAGCACCATCGGTTTCGACACTGCCACTAACACCGCAGTTAATGCCATTGATATGATCAGGGACACCGCCCTTTCCCACAACAGGTTGTTCTTTATTGAGGTAATGGGCAGGGATGCAGGATTTATTGCCATCAGGAGTGGGATAGCAGGTGGTGTAACAGCCACTATCATTCCGGAAGAAGAAATGTCAACTAAACAATTGATGCAAAAACTAAGGGAAAGCGCTGCCAAAAAGAAGACCTCAAGCCTGGTAGTAGTAGCAGAAGGGGGCAAAAGTGGAGGCGCCATGGAAATAGCCAAACAGATAAACAAAGATTTTCCCGACTATGAAACCAAGGTTACGATATTAGGGCATGTTCAAAGAGGTGGTCGGCCAAGCAGTTACGACCGGGTACTGGCCAGCCGTTTGGGCGTGGGTGCAATAGAAGGATTATTGAATGGGAAAAAGGGTGCTATGGTGGGACTTGTAAATAGGGAAGTTGTTTATACACCTCTGGAAGATGCAATTACAATTAAGAAGAATATAGATGCCGAAGCTTTGCGAATTAATAAAATCTTATCAAGATAAAAAACCATTAACATGATATTGGTTGGTATAAGCGGATCTACTAAGTGCGATTGGACCCTGATCAAGAATAAAAAGAAAGTTGGCAGTACCAGTACCGATGGTTTAAGCCCATTTTTTAATACCGAGCAGTCAATGATTGAAATCATAAAATCCAATAAAAAGATTGCGGAAAATAAAGAAGAATTTAGGGCATTGTTCTTTTTCGGTGCTGGATGTTCCAATAAAACCCGCAAAATGATGGTAGAGAGGGCCATGGAAACCCTTTTCCCATCTTCGGTAATTTACGTTAATCACGATGTTGTGGCCTATGCCTTTGCCACTTATGATGGTGTACCGGCGATCACTGGTATTCTAGGCACAGGTTCAAATTCGGTATTTTATGACGGGGATATAGTTCGGGAGGAAATCCCAGCATTGGATTATATTTTGGGTGATGAAGGCGGTGGGGCATATTATGGCAAACAGCTTTTAAAGGATTTTTTGTACAATAGTTTGCCCGGCGAACTAAGTACGGAGCTTAAAAATGAGTACGATTTAACCAAAGATATCATATTGGAAAATGTTTACATGAAACCGCTGGCCAATGTATACCTGGCCTCGTTTATGTCTTTCCTGCAAAAAAATATCAAGCATCCTTATGTTGGTGAAATGGTTGATAAGGGCATGGGTGAATTCATGGATAAACATATTTGCTGTTATCGCAATTACCAGGAGTACAAAACTCACTTTGTCGGATCAGTTGCCCATTACTTTTCCAATCACCTTAAAGAAGCTGCCAAGAAAAGACAAATTAACGTGGGAAAGATAATCAAAGAGCCTGTATCGGGATTGGTTGATTATTATCTAACCCATTTCAAAGATACCCTTCCATTATAAAAAACATTGAATAACATGACTAAAATAGCTGTTGGAATTGATATCGGGGCCACTTATACTAAATATGGCTTGATAGACCCGCATGGCAAAGTGATTTTAAGTGATAAGATAGAAACCTCCCAGGATCCGAACATTGAGGTTTATCTGAATAATATTAAGAAGGCCATTACCGGTGCACTTGACAGTCAGAGCGGAGAAATGGAATTGGCAGGAATAGGGATTGGTGCCCCTAATGCCAACCATTACAATGGCACTATTGAAAGAGCCGCTAACCTGGCATGGAAAGGTACTGTCCCGTTCGTGGATTTATTAAAAAAGCATTTTGATGTTCCTATCCTGCTAACCAATGATGCCAATGCAGCCGCCATTGGTGAGATGACTTATGGAGCTGCCAAGGGAATGAATGATTTCGTGGTGATCACCATGGGAACAGGGCTGGGCAGCGGGATCGTCTCCAATGGCGAAATAGTATATGGCTATACCGGTTATGCCGGGGAAATCGGTCATACAACTGTAAACTATAATGGAAGATATTGCGGATGTGGAAGAAGGGGCTGCCTGGAAACTTACGTGTCAGCCACGGGAATAAAGCGTACCGTATATAAATTAATTGCCGATTTTCTGGATGATAGTGAATTAAGGGGGATAAGCTTTGATGATCTGTCTACAAAAATGATCACCGCCGCCGCCCAAAACGGCGATAAGATAGCCATTGAAGCCTTTAAATACACTGGACGCATCCTTGGCATCAAGTTATGTGAAACCATAGTGCACACCAATCCCGAGGCAATCTTTCTCTCGGGGGGGTTATCCAAGGCAGGAGAGCTTATTTTTGAACCGGTACGGACACATTTGGAAGCACAGGTAATGCGACGGTTTAAAGGAAAGACAAAAATCTTAGCTTCAGGTCTGGAAGGCCAATATGCCGCAATATTAGGGGCAGCAAGCTTGGTTTGGAATAGGGGTGTTTAGAAGAAGGATGTGAGAAGTTAATGCAGCTTCACCCCTATTTTATCCCCTAATTTCTCAAATGCAGAACTCCATTCGAGGTCTTTGGCCAGATTGCCTACTGCTTTACCGTTAAGGCGGGCCAGGGTAAAGTACAAGTTTTGGCTTTGGTGCAGGTCTGGGTCTATTTTTAGTTTTTTCAATATATCAAACGAACTGGTGAGGTTGTTTATAAGCTTTAAATTTCCCGGATCCTGGTACAATTGTTCCAAAGACTTGTACATGCTGTCCCCAGCCAACAATGAAAATGAAAGGCTTTCCGATAGCTGAATATCCCACTTCGCAAACTCTTCTGCCAATCTCTTTAATTTCCTGGAATCAATCCCATCCTCCAATACTCTCTTTAATTCTTGATTTAGAACGTATTCAAAAGTTGTTTTATACACTTTTGGAATGGGGATATTGTCTTTTTTTAATGCATTTAGCAACTGGTAATCACGATTGTAAATTTTATTGAAAGAGTTTTCTACCTGCCTAAGGTTTCTGGATATAATCTGATCCAATACTTTTCTTTTTTCATCTTTAAATAAATGCCAAATAGTAAATTTCCCGGGACCAAAGTATGATTGCATAATCCCGATAACATCAGCAACCCTGCTTTCATTAAACGCTTCAATTATCTGTTGATGCATTTGTTTAAATTCCCCCTCATTCATATCAAAGGAAATATTCCCGATAATATGGTTCTGACCTAAATAAAGCACTGCGAAACAGAATGTTTCCCCGGAATGAGTAGTAATGGATTTCACATTGGTAATTCCAACTGCCAGTTTTTGTACACCAGCTTCTTGTCTATCGAAGAATTTACTTTCAGTTAGGTAATTAAATACTGGAAATGACTCGGGATCGTCCTCAAAAATTGAAGAGGCTGCATAGTGCATGCCTACTTCCATAAGATCAATCCTGGTGGTAGCAGCATACTTTTTATAGATATCAACACCATTGCCCATTTCTTTAATATTGCTTTTTGCCCCGTCAAGGATAGACAAGAACCCAGGTTCCAGGTCTACTCCTCTCACTTGTTTGGCAAGCTGCAAAACCCGGCAAGCATACTGTAGAATCTGCACTGTTTCCATTCCCGATATATCTGAGAAAAACCAACCACAACTAGTGAACATAAGCATGCTGTGCCGTTGCATCTCCAACAGCCTCAAGGCTTTGATCTTGTCTTTTTCAGATAATTCTTCACCTGATGCTGTTGCTAAAAATTCATTCACAGATTCATTGCCTCTGTCATTAATCACCTTTATAAATTTATTTCTTGCCTCCCAGGCATCTGTAAATAGGCCTTCACTTTCTTTTAGATATATATCAGCAGCCTGATCACGTAACCAGTCAAGGGAATCCCTTAACGGTTGCCTCCAGTCTTGATTCCACCCGTCTTTTCCCCCAGTTTGGCATCCGCAATTGCTTACCCAGCGTTGAACCCCATGAGCGCAGCTCCAGGAACTGTTTTCAAAAATTTCAACTTCATATCGTGGAGGAAATTTTTCTAAAAATGCTCCATAATTGATCAGGACTGCTGTTTTGCTATTTTCTATAAAATCAAGGCAAAACGCCAATGCCATATCCCCGTGTTTGTGATGGTGTCCGTAGCTTTCGCCATCGGTGGCGATGTTAACCAATTGTGTTTCATGACTATTATCATTCAATCCATCCAGCAATTTGTGGGCAAAATCCTTACCGTTTGACAACAGATGATTAAATGCCACGGCTTGGGAGGTTTCGCCATCATAAAAGAAGATAGATATTTGCTTTCCATCAGAGAGATTTACCAAATAGGGCCTTTGGGTATTGATTTTTCCTCCAGAAACATTTGTCCATTTCGAATCACCACTTTTTCGAAATGATTTTGACTGTGATGGTGCAAGAATGGTAAATTTTATTTCATTATCAGCAAGAATTTGAAGGGTCTCCGTATCCACCGCTGTTTCAGCCAGCCACATTCCCTCTGGCTTTCTTCCAAAGCGGTGGATAAAATCTTCAATTCCCCATTTTACCTGGGTTTCTTTATCGTTGCGGTTTGACAAGGGCAAAATCATATGGTTATAGGCCTGGGCCAATGCCGAACCATGACCATCAAAATACTCCATACTAAGCTTGTCAGCCTCCAGTATTTTTTGATAAGTATCTTTATCTTTGGCTTCCAGCCAGGAAAGCAAGGTAGGCCCGAAGTTGAAGCTTATCTTAGAGTAATTATTTAATATATTATTAATAACACCTTGATTATCAAGAATTCTAGAAGATGTATTTGGTCGGTAACATTCCTTGTTTATACGCTGGTTCCAGTCATGATATGGAAAAGCAGAATCCTGTAATTCAATTTCCTCCAGCCATGCATTCTCACGTGGTGGTTGATAAAAATGCCCATGAATGCAAATGTATTTATTCATTTATTTTTCTAAGATTTATGAAGCTTCCATTTCGAATTCTTTGACTTCTTTGTTTAAGGTCAAAGCAATAATACCCAATGGCGGCAAGGTAAGGTTCAGTGAGTAATCATTCCCCTGGTATTTTACAGGTGTTGCCCGTAACAGGCCAGTGTTTTTCACATCACCTCCTCCAAATTCTTTAAGATCACTGTTCATTACTTCTTCCCAATATCCTTTAAATGGAACACCTATTCTGTAGTTATGCCTTGGCTCAGGAGTGAAATTACAAACCACGATCAGGTTTTTCTTTGAATTCACTCCTTTCCTGCTAAATAGGATCACGGAGTTTTCAGTATCACTGTAATCGATCCATTCAAAACCTTTTTGCTGGAAAGCATAGTCGTATAAAGCGGGAAAGTTCTTGTAAAATGAATTGAGAGCCTTGATCCAATTTTGAACTCCTTTATGCAAATTGTATTGCAGCAAATGCCAATCAAGACTTTTTTCATGATCCCATTCAGCAGTCTGGCCTATTTCAGCACCCATGAATAGCAATTGTGTTCCTGGGTGGGTATACATAAACCCATAAAGCAACCTCAGGTTGGCAAACCGCTGCCACTCATCACCTGGCATTTTTCCAATTAAAGAACCTTTCCCATGAACCACTTCATCGTGTGATAAAGGCAGCATAAAATTCTCTGTAAAGGCATACATTATGCTAAATGTGATTTCGTTTTGATGGAATTTGCGGTGTATAGGACTCTTTTTAAAGAATTCCAGGGAATCGTTCATCCAACCCATCATCCATTTTTGACCAAATCCCAATCCTCCCATGTAAATAGGCCTGGACACCATTGGCCAAGAGGTCGATTCTTCAGCTATGGTTACAATATCCGGAAATTCTTGATACACGGTTTCATTCAATTCCCGTAAAAAACCGATGGCTTCTATATTTTCATTACCTCCGAACTCATTGGGTATCCACTCCCCTTCTTCCCTGCTGTAGTCCAGGTAAAGCATAGATGCCACAGCATCAACTCTTATCCCATCTATATGATATTTATCCAGCCAAAAAACAGCATTACTGATTAGAAATGATCTTACTTCATTTCTGCCATAGTTATAGATATAGCTTTTCCAATCGGGATGAAATCCTTTTCTGGGATCAGCATGCTCGAACAAATGAGTGCCATCAAATTTAGCCAGGCCATGGTCATCTCCGGGAAAGTGCGAAGGGACCCAATCCAGTATTACTCCTATTCCAACTTTATGAAAGGCTTCAACTAAGACCTTAAATTCCTGTGGCGTTCCAAAACGGGATGTGGGGGCAAAATAACCGGTAAGTTGGTATCCCCAAGATCCATAAAAAGGATGTTCCATCACTGGAAGAAGCTCAACATGGGTAAATCCCATTTCTTTTACATAGGTTACCAGTTCCTCCGCTAATTCCAAATAGGAAAGATGCCTGTTGTTTTCCTCTGTTTTCCTACGCCATGAGCCAAGATGTACTTCGTAAACAGAGTAGGGCTTTTGCTTCCCAGTATCCTTTTTTCGCTTGTTAAGCCATCTGTTATCATTCCATTTGAAATCAATATCCCACACAACAGACCCAGTCTTCGGTGGTTCTTCACAATAAAATGCGAATGGATCTGCTTTTTCTAAGGTTTCTTTATTCTGGGTGATGATAGAATACTTATAAATCTCTCCTTTTTTAATACCGGGTACAAATAATTCCCAAATTCCTGAACCATCCCACCTGGAAAACATTGGATTTTTAGTCCTGTCCCAAGAGTTAAAATTTCCTATCACTGACACTTCCTCGGCATTGGGTGCCCAAACGCTAAATAATGTACCATCGGCTCCATCAACATTAACTATATGGCTTCCTAATTTTTCAAAAAGCTTAAAATGTTTTCCAGATTTAAAAAGATCTGTGTCGAAATCTGTGAGAAGGCTGAAATGCGCATTATCAACTTTTGATTGATGTTTTTTGACACTGGCTTTCTTACTCATTATTAGGTGCTTCTATTTTTTATTAATCAGATGTTGGTCCAACAGATAAAGAA
>CBDVAV010000117.1:0-9645 GCA_965372055.1 uncultured bacterium
ATAAGGGTTTTCTTTAAATTTTAATTCCAGTTCTTTTATTTTTGATTGGAGTGATTGATCAATTTGTTTATCTCCTACTTTCAATTTGAATCCGCCAATAATATCCTTGTCCACTTCTTCTAAAAGTTCCACATTTTTATGAGAAATATCTTTGACTATTCTTTCGAATTCGGTCCTTAAAGTATCATCTAATACTATGGTTGTAGTTACTTTTGCTGTTTCTATACCCTTCTTAACATTATATTGATGGTGGAACTCCTTTGCAATTAACCCCATAATTGCCTCCCTGTTTTTCCTAGTGGTGATATCAAAAATAGACAAGGTTAAGTCGTTGACTTTTCCTTTGAATATTTTCATCAAAATACCCCTTTTTCTGGTATGCTGAATAATGGGGTTTTTTAAAAACATTTCAAAATCCCTATTGCTATCATAAATCTTACTAAAAGCCTGCATATCATCATGTACTTCTTCAAGTAGTCCCTTTTCTTCGGCTAATTCCAACAAAGATTTCGCGTACCTGGAAGCAATTCTAAATTCAGACATGATTTAATTCAAATTAATCCCCTTAACAAAGTCATCCACTAATTTCTTTTGTTCCTTCTCTTCACCCAGTTTTTTCTTCAACAACTTTTCTGCTATCAAAATGGACAAAGAGGCCACTTGGTTTTTCACATCCACCAACGCCGCTTTCTTTTCATTCTCTATAGTGTTCTTTGCATCCTCTATCATTTTATTGCCAATTTTAACAGCTTCTTCTTTTGCATCATCCTTTATTTTGTTCGCCGTGGTAATGGCTTGTTTTAGCATTTTTTCCCTCTCGGCCCGTACCTCCTCCAAAAGCTTTTCATTATCTGATTTAAGAGCAATCATTTCACCCCTCGCATTCTCTGCAGATTTCAATGCATCTTCGATCGAGTCTTCCCTCTTTCTAAGTGCATCGAGAATGGGTCTCCATGCTAATTTTTTAAGAATGAAAAGCACAATCCCGAAAGAAAGTGTCATCCATATTATAAGTCCAATACCCGGGGTTACTAATTCCATAATATTTACCTAAATTTCTTATTATACAATAGAAAAACTTGCACCCAACCTAATGTTGAAAGTGCAAGTTTCAGTTCTTATTACTTGAAGACAATAATGAAACAAACAATGATCGCGAAAAACACTGCACCTTCTACCAAGGCTGCAGCAACAATCATGTTTGCCCTAAGGTCACCGGAAATTTCAGGTTGACGGGCCATTGCCTCAACGGCACTGCCCCCGATTTTCCCGATGCCAATACCTGCTCCAATTGCAGCAAGACCAGCACCTATACCTGCTCCCATGTAACCTATAAAAACATCAAGTAAGATTGCTAATGTTAACATATTTATATATTTATTAAAAGGTTAAAGAACTCATTATCAATGGTGTTCAGCTTTAGCCATGCCAAAATACAATGCAGACAAAAGGGTGAACACGTAAGCCTGTAAAAATGCTACCAATAATTCAAGAAACGATAGGGCCACGGTGAACATTAATGATATAATTGATACACCATAGCCAGCAGCCATGTTAATTTCTCCGAATATGAATATCAAGCTTATAAATACCAGAATTACTATATGACCAGCAGTAATGTTCGCAAAAAGCCTAAGCATTAATACAGCCGGCTTGGAGATGATCCCGAAAAATTCAACTACCGGCATTAATGGTACCGGAAATTTTAACCACCACGGTACTCCCGGCATATTGAAAACATGAATCCAGTAATGTTTATTGGTATTTATAGTGGTTATAACAAAAGTGAAAAACGCCATTACCAAAGTAATGGAAATATTACCGGTAACATTTGCCCCTCCGGGAAAAAGGGGAATCAACCCCATCGTATTATTGATCCAGATAAAGAAAAACACTGTTAGCAGATAGGGTAAGTATTTCTCATATCTTTCCTCTCCTATTGCTGGCTTTGCAACTTCATCCCTAACGAAAATAATAATCGGTTCTAAAAGTGATTGCATGCCCTTGGGAGGGGTATTGGGGTTTCGTGTATAGGTTCTTGCCACTAAAATAAACACAAAGCACAGGATTATCATGCTAATTAGCATCGCTGTAACCGTTTTTGTCATTGATATATCATAGAACTCATGGCCATTCTCGGCAACAATATGTTCATCAATTATTTTATATCCATGATAACTTGCATGTCCGTGTTCAAACTTGCTCGACATAAACACAATAACTCCATTTTGTTTTGAATACAAGATCACAGGAAGTGGGATTGTTCCAAAAGGGCCATCCCATAGATGCCATTCATGGGCATCCAGAACATGGTCCATGATAATCTTTCCAACATCTAGTTTTTTGGCTGGATCACTGCTCTCTGCACTGAACTTATCATCATAACCAAAAGTAGAAAAGGTATATAAACTAAATGCAAAAAACAGGAGTGCTATCTTTCCGATACATCGGTGTAAAAGGTTGGTTTTTAAGGTCATTTATTCACTGAAAGACAAGCGCATCTTAAATTAAAGTGCAAATGTAGATAATAAATAACAAACAAAAAACAATTGTAATTCTATTGTAGAACAAATCTTGGTAGTGTTATTATGACTATAAAATAAAATTATTCGGTGCTTGACTTTGCATTTGATATTTGACCCAGAAATGAAACTATTTCGAATGTCGTATAGACTAGATATAGAATAAAAAATAATACAATGATTGGTATCGACTGATCACTTTCCATGGTTATCAATAGCAATAAAAACCCAAAGTAAATTAGCAGTTTGAGGAAAGTGGCCACCATGAAAAATCGAACAAAATGACCTGCATTCTTTTCATTGGCTTTGGATAATCCATAGTGAAAGGCGGCAACAATAAAATAATAAAAGCCAAAGATGGTAATGGTATTAGCGGGCAATCGATAATTTACGATAACTTGTGATGCGTACACCAACACTATCAAGAGAAGGGTTAATAAGGAGTGATTCCTAAAAAATAATACAAAAGCTTTATTGGTCTTGGTCATGGTTTTTGCCAGTCAGGGATTTAATTAAAGAGTAAAGAATGCCAACTAAGGATATGATTGCAAATATTACAGTAAACACCGGGATTTTGAATTCAAGGTACTTGTCCAACGTATGCCCGCCCCATGCTGCCAGTCCCATGATAAAAATCATTTGGAAGGCAAGCCCAGAAAATTTCAAATAATTATCAATTTGCGCTGGCTTTCGCTTCTTGTCTGAGGGTGTTTTGGATCGTTTGGCCATTTTCACCTATTTTAATCTCCTTTACAGAGTGACCCATTTTACAACCTCCATTAAAGGAAGCTCCAGATTCAACTATTAACTTATTGGTCTTGATATCACCGTGAATTACAGCTGTAGGCCTTAATATAAGTTGGTCTGATATTTCGATATTTCCTCTGAGTTCTCCTTCAACTTCGGCATTTTGAGCCAGCACGTTGCCATTTACCACAGAAGATTGTCCAAGTGCCACTTTTGATTTGGTCTTGATACTACCTGTCACTTTTCCTTCAACCCTAATGTTTCCATAGGATTCAATATCTCCTTCCAAACTGGTGCCTTTCCCAATAATGTTACTTGAATTACTTAATTCATCAGCAACTTTTTTATCTTCCTTGTTAAACATATGCTTTCAATTAGAATGATATAAACTCTTCGGGGTTAACAGGACTGCCATTGTGCCACAATTCAAAATGTAAATGTGTGCCGTCAGTTAGGTCTCCGGTATTCCCTGTAATGGAGATCACGTCCCCAGCACCGACAAAATTACCAACTTTTTCCAATAATACATCATTATGCTTATAAACTGATATCAAACCACCTCTGTGTTGGATGGCAATTACATAGCCGGAATCTTGTGTCCATGAGGCTAAAATCACTGTTCCATCGGCAATACACTTCACAGGTTCATTTTTCCTGGAGACGACATCCACTCCATAATGCTCGCTTTTTACCTCGTATTTTTGAGATATTATGCCATCGATAGGGGAAAACATAAACATTTCCTCCAATTGAATTTGTCTATCATTACCGATCGTCAATAATGATGCTTCAGCGGTCTCAAACCGCCTTCTAAATTGACTGTCAATAGCAGACAAAGTGCTGCTTTGTATTTCCACGGGAACTTCGGAAACCCTGTTGCTAGATTCAATCCCCAAGGAATCTGAATCGATATCACCCTTCAAAATACGCTGGAAATTATTGATAAACTGTTGCTTTCTGTAAACTTCATATTCAAGTGAATCAAGCCTCAACGATAATTGTATCAGATTCCTGTTAGCTTCCATTTGGGAATGTCTGGGATCAAACCATTGTGCAAGAATCGTTTCTACCAGGAAAAAGCTCATCACTAAAATTACCAGGAAGATTGCAACCGATAAAACGATTACTTTTGCATAAGAGAAACTTACAGTGCTTTTCTCTGCAAAATTTTCTTCATTGCGAATAATGAGCAGATATCTGTTAAATAACCAGTTGGAAAATGTCTTTCTTGGCCTCAAATCAAATTGTTTGCCAACAAAAATAGATATAATAAATATTTATTGTATTAATAGCGTACATTTTTACGTTTAATTAAGATATATTAACGGTAGAATGAGACGACTGAACACACATAATGTCACTTTGATATTTAGCTTATTCCTGTTACTGGGGCTATGGTCTTGTTCGGCCGAAAAGACAAACATTATCAGCACCACCTATCATAATACAACTGCCAAATACAATGCTTATTATTATGCTAAAGAGAGGATCAGGGAGATTGAAACGGGAATTGAAAGCAGTCATCAAAACAATTATGATTTTATCCTCAAGGTTTTTCCTCCATTTGACTCAACTATTGCATCGACTTACCAGACACAAATTGAAGATTGCATTAAAAAAGCTTCAATAGCCATCAATAACCATAAAAACAGCAAATGGGTTGATGACAGTTACAATTTAATTGGACTGGCCAGTCTCTACGGGTATGAATTTGAATCAGCCATTAAAACTTTCAAATGGGTAAATGTGAAAAGTGATGATAATGATGCAAAACACAGGGCATTGATACATTTATTAAGGACTTTCACTAAATATGGAGAGTATAATAATGCCCAGGCAGTTTCAGATCACCTTGAAAAAGAAAAACTCAACAATAAGAATTTAAGACATCTTTATAAGGCACGCTCCTACTTGTTCCAGGAACTTGAGGATTTGGACAAAATGGTTAGTAACCTGGTTCTTGCCGCCCCTTTACTTTCAAAAAAAGACGGAAAAGCCAGAACCTACTTTATGATTGGGCAAGTTTACCAGAAACTTGGTTTTGAAGCCGAAGCATACAGTAATTATAAAAAGGTGTTGACATTCAATCCCCCATATGAACTGTCATTCTATGCCAAACTCAACATGGCCCAGGTAACGCAACTCTCTAAAAACAACGACCTGAGAAGGATAAGAAAGTATTTTCGAAAACTTATCACTGATGATAAGAATGAGGAGTTTAAGGACAAAATTTACTATGAGTTGGCGGAATTTGAAATGAAACAGGGCAACCTTGACAGGGCATTGGAAAACTACAAGTTATCAACTGCATCCAGTGTTGGCAACCAAAGGCAAAAAGGGCTATCTTATTTAAAATTAGGGATAATTCATTATGATACATTGGCAAATTTTGAGCTTGCTCAAGCCTATTATGATAGTGCAATCAATGTCCTGCCAAAAGACTACGAAGGTTACGCTGATGTTAAAGCCAGGCAGGAAATCCTGGCAGATTTCGTTGCCCAATTAAATACGATTACACTTCAGGATAGCCTTCTTTTATTGGCTAACCGTGATTCTACTTCATTGGTATCTTTTTTTGAGAATAAATTTAGGGAAGATAAGAAAAGAGAAGAAGAAGAGAAAAATAAGAAAAGGGGAAGACGAACCTCAAATGGAAATACAGGCACGGTGTTTAACCGGCCTGACAATACAGGTATATCTACTTCAGCTTCAAATTGGTATTTTAATAATCTTTCTGCAATTAGTATTGGGAAAATCGAGTTTCAGAAAAAATGGGGAAACAGACCCTTGGAGGATAATTGGAGGCGAAGCAACAAAGAAAGCAGTACTAATATAAGCAGTGTAAATTCCAATCAAAGATCAGAAACAGAAAACCCGATCAGTTCAGAAGAACTCACTGAGAATGCGATTCTTGCTGAAGTTGCTTCTGTGATGAATAAAATCCCTTTTAAAGAAGCCGATCAACAAATTGCCTTAGATTTAATTGAAGTTGCACTATTTAATCTCGGAAAGATTTACAGGTTAAATTTAAATGAGAATGATAATGCAGCCTTAACTTTTGAGGTTTTGTTGGATAGGTTTCCCAACACGGAAAATAAACCTGAAGTTTTGTATACTTTGTATTTGATCTATTCTGAAAAAAACGATGCAACTGCTGAGAAATTTAAACGATCACTGATCAGCGAATTTCCCAAAACTACTTTTGCCAGGCTACTGGTTAATCCCAATTATACTGAAGAGAGCAGCAAAGCACTCGATCAACTCAAGAATATTTACCACCAAGCTTATTCCTTGTTCAAGGAAGAAGCATATGATGAAGCACAAAAAGAATTGGAAATTGGGATTGAAAAATATCCAGATGTGGCTTTTGTTGCCAGATTGAAACTACTGGAGGTGATAATCCTTGGTAAAACAGATGATCTCCATAATTACAAATTCATGTTGGGCAAATTTATCGAAGAATACCCCGATACTGATGTTACATCATTTGCAAAAGAGCTACTAAAGGCTTCCCATGAATATCAACAATTGCTCATAAGGAGATTTGGTGTCAAGTATATTGAAGATTTCAGGCAACCTCATTATTTCATATTGGTATATTCCAGCACTGATGATTTATCTGAAATTTTACCGGAAGAATTGGAGAATTACAATGTGGGCATATCCGAAGACATAAACCTGACAGTAGGCAATTTGATCCTTGATGAAACCAAGTCAATGGTATTGGTAACTGAGTTCCCAAGCAAGTCAATAGCCACTGCATACCTTAGTACATTCAGCGAAAATAATACATTCCTGAGTTCTTATCCAAATTCCAAATTTGATACATTTGTAATTACAAAAGATAATTTTAATATTTTTTACCAAACAAAAGAACTTGATCCATATCTTGAATTCTTTGATGAAAATTATTGAAAATGCTTAAGATTAACTTAGATAGAAAACAAAAAATTATCATAATTCTGTGGGTTGTCTTCACATTGGTGATTTCTTCAATTCCATTGTATTTCCATTCGGTAAAAGTAAATCTTTGGGGACTATATGGAGGGATGCCCGAATTGAAAGCCCTAGAAAACCCGGAGAACGACCTTTCTTCAGAATTGTTTACATCCGATGGTGTATCGCTTGGTAAATATTTTAGGTTTAACCGCAGCCAGGTATCATATGACCAACTTTCACCACATATCATTAATGCTTTAAAAGCTAAAGAAGATATCAGGTTCAATGATCATTCGGGCATTGATCTTCAGGCATTTGTCCGTGCTTTGATTTATTTAGGAAGCAGGGGTGGAGGGTCTACAATCACCCAACAATTAGCTAAAAATATCTATGGGACAATGGGGAAAGAAATGGAGGGTAAAACTGCTCAACTGGGTTATACGGTTAGAAGGGTAGTAGCCAAAACAAAAGAATGGCTTATTTCGATAAAACTTGAAGAGACTTTTACCAAAGAAGAAATAATTGCCCTTTATCTAAACACTGTCGCCTTTGAAGGAAATGCGTATGGTATTCGAGCTGCTACAGAAACCTTTTTCAACACTTCACCAGATAGCTTAAACATTCAGCAATCTTCGATGTTAATTGGAATACTGGAAGCGCCATCCTGGAATAATCCTGTTAGACATCCAGAAAGGGCAATTGGCAGGAGAAATATTGTATTAAGCCAAATGGAGAAATATGGTTATATCACTTCCAGTGCTTTTGATTCCTTGAGCAATCTCAATCTCGACCTCGATTATAAAATAACCAACCAGAACCAGGGACTGGCCCCTTATTTTAGAACCGTGATCCAGTTTGATCTTTTGGATTGGTGTCGTGAAAGAGACATCGACCTTTTCGAATCAGGATTGAAAATTTATACTACCATTGATAGTCGAATGCAACAGTATGCCGAGGAGGCTGTACTAGAACATATGGATACCTTGCAAAAGTTATTTGAAGATCACTGGAAAGTAGGTAATCCATGGATTGATCGAGAGGGCAAGGAGATTAAGGGTTTTATTAAAACTGCTGCAAAAAGGACAAAACATTATAGAACACTGGTTAAAAAATATGGAGAAGATTCTGATTCTGTAGGTATTGTGATGAATACAAAAAAACAAATGACTGTATTCTCGTGGAATGGTAAGATCGACACCTTAATGAGCCCAATGGATTCACTAAGGTACTATAAAAGATTTTTGCGTACAGGTTTTATGGCCATGAACCCTTATTCAGGCCATATAAAAGCATGGGTAGGTGGAATTAATCACGAATTCTTTAAATATGACCACGTAAGACAAGGTAAAAATCAGCCAGGATCGACTTTCAAACCAATTGTTTATACCGCAGCCCTGGAAAATGGTTATTGGCCATGCTATACAGCCGATGATGTACCAAAAACCTATATCATCCCGGGACAAAAAGATCCATATAGACCGAAAAATGCAAATGGAAAATGGTCTTATGAAAATTTGACAATAAGACAAGGAATGGCCCAGTCCAAAAATTCCATTACTGTTCATATGACCAATGAAATCGGGGCGGATAAGGTAGTAGATGTAGCAAGAAGACTTGGATTAACAGGAAATATTGATGAGGTGCTTTCAATAGGGTTAGGAACCAGTGATGTATCTGTTTATGAACTGGTTGGCGCATATGCTACTTTTGTAAATAAAGGCACCTGGACTGAACCCTTCTTTATTACCCGGATCGAAGATAAGCATGGCAATGTTCTTCAGAATTATGTGCCCAAAAGAAAAGAAGCAATAAGTGAAGAAACTGCCTATTTAATGTTGCATATGCTCAAAGGGGTTGTTGAAGAACCTGGTGGTACAGCCCAGAGGTTGGATTATCTTTATAATCTGGCTGGGGAAGATAACGATGTTGGGGCAAAAACCGGGACTACACAAAACTATTCCGATGGATGGTTTATGGGTGTGACCAAAGATTTAGTTGCTGGGGCTTGGGTAGGAGGTGATGATAGAAGCATACATTTCAGAAACATAAAATATGGTCAGGGAGCAGTAATGGCCTTGCCCATTTGGGCCATTTTCATGAAAAAAGTATATACTGATGAATCTCTAGGGATTACCAAAGGGAAATTTGAGAGACCCATCATGCCGTTATCTGTAGAGTTGGATTGTGAGAAATATAGCCTGGCTATTGACCCCAATGACTCCCTCAACCTGAAACCTGATATTGATGAAATTAAAAAGGATGATATATTTTAATCATTCCTATGAAAACCGAACGCTATTCCAGGGATGAGGTAAATTTACTTCCCAGCTTGCCAGGTGTTTATCTATTTTATAATAAAGCTGGCGAATTATTATACATTGGTAAAGCTAAAAATTTACGGAAAAGGGTTGGCAGCTACTTCTATAAATCCAGTCAT
>CBDVAV010000118.1:0-9633 GCA_965372055.1 uncultured bacterium
AGGGATGGGTTTCAATGGAGTCCCGATGGGAAAAATATTGCCTATTGGCAGATTGATGCTTCTGAAATAAAGAATTTTTTAATGATAAATACTACAGATTCACTGTACCCATTTAACGTACCAGTGCAATATCCAAAAGTAGGTGAAGATCCATCCAGTGCAAGAATTGGTATTATCAACGCAAATGGAGGAGAGACTAAATGGCTTCCCATTCCAGGTGACAAAAAACAAAATTATATACCCAGAATGATGTGGTCACCCGATTCGAAAAAACTACTGGTTCAGCAAATACCCCGGAAGCAAAACACTAACAGTATATGGGTTTACGATGTAAATTCGGAGGAAATTAAAAACATATTTACAGATAAGGATGAAGCATGGGTCAATGTAGTCAACGATTGGATTTGGTTGGATGACGGAAAAGAATTCAGCTGGCTTAGCGAGAAAGATGGCTGGCGTCACTTCTTCAGGATTTCCTTAAAAAATGGTGAAGAAAAATTGGTGACCAATGGTGATTATGATGTGGTGAATATTGTTGAAATTGACAACAATAATGGCTACGTATATTTCATAGCTTCTCCGGAAAACCCAACCCAAAGATATCTTTATCGCGTAAACCTCAATGGCTCTGGCAAACTTCAGCGATTAACACCAGAAGATCAGCCAGGAACACATTCCTATCAAGTAGCACCGAATGGTGGGTATGCATTTCACACCTATTCTAATTCCAATACCCCTCCTGTTATTGATTTGGTAACACTTCCAGACCATAAATCAGTAAGAGTGTTGGCCGGTAACAACCCTGTTTTAGAAAAAGTATCAAAAATAGCCAAAAAAGATGTTGAGTTTTTTAAAGTAAAAACACAAGACAATGTAGAAATGGATGGTTATATAATCCGCCCTCCTGAATTTGATGTTTCTAAAAAGTACCCAGTTCTTTTTTATGTCTATGGCGAACCAGCAGGTCAAACTGCCAGGGATGTATGGGGTGGGCAAAGGACTCTTTGGCACATGATGCTTGCCCAAAAAGGTTATTTGGTAATTACCATGGACAATAGGGGAACACCAAGTCCAAAAGGCAGGGCCTGGAGAAAGAGCATTTTCAGGAACATTGGAAAAATCAATGCCAGGGACCAGGCCATGGCCGCCCTGGAAGTTTTAAAATGGGATTTTGTTGATTCTGATAGGGTTGCTACCTGGGGTTGGAGTGGAGGTGGCTCTATGACCCTGAACTTACTTTTCCAATATCCTGAAATATTCAAAGCAGGAATGTCAGTGGCACCAGTTTCTAATCAGCTTTATTACGATAATATTTACCAGGAAAGATATATGGGTGTGCCCTGGGAAACCAAGCAGGATTTTATAGATGGATCGCCAATTACCTATGCAAAAAATTTAAAGGGTGATCTTTTACTGGTTCATGGAACCGGGGATGATAACGTACACTATCAAAACAGTGAGGCACTGGTAAACGAATTGATAAAATACAATAAACAATTTCAACTAATGGCCTATCCAAACCGTACTCATGCTATTAGGGAAGGCGAAAATACCAGAAGGCATTTATATGGAATGCTCACAAAATATCTTGAAGAACATGTCAGATCTGGAGGGGAACCAATATTGAAGATCAAATCAAAATAGCATTTGATTATCTCAATAATTCCAAAAATCCTTTTTCAGGCCTTGATCCATCCCTCTTATCAATTACATAAAAATAAGTGCCATCAGGTACTTCATCCCCCATCATATAAACGCCGTTTTCACCCACTCCGCCAAAAATAATATCAGCATTGTTGTAACCATCTGCTTCATAAATCAAAGTCCCCGCACGGTTAAATATTTTTACATTGTTATTGGGGAAAAGCGTAATACAAGCTATTTCAAAACCATCATTGCTCTGGTCGCCGTTAGGAGACATTCCGTTGTAGGAAATTATTTCTGTACCAATTTTGGCCGGCGTAGTTACACTGCAACCTTCAGCACTGGTTATGGTGACCTCATAGTCCCCGGCGGGAAAATCGTATAATCCCGATCCCTCGGTTATTTGCTGCCCGGTAGAGAGATCAGTCCAGATAATATTATCAATGGGTATAGTAGCAAGAAATTCTACTTCAGCAGAACCCTCACTTGTTTCACAGGGAGCATTTACAATGTTAAGTATGAACTGGGGATCCACTCTTTTGTCAAGGATTTCAACGGTCACCGGTTCTGAGACACAACCCGTTTCAATATCTGTGGCTGTAACCGTGTAACTTCCTATGTCCAGGTTTTGAAGATTTGGCCCAGTTAGATCGGGAGTTGCAGAAATACTAGTTCCAAGATACCAGTCAAACTGAAATCCAAATGTTTCACCATCAACAGTTACTTGCAATTCACCATTTAGCCCAATACAACTGGTTTGGTGATTTATTATTTCAGGTGAAGGAATGGGAGGAAAGAACCTTCCATCGGTTATCTCACCCTGCATTTGGTTACTACAGGTTGTGATTTTATCAGTAACCACTACCGTGTAAATTCCCAGTGCTAATTTCGTGTAAGTAGCCCCTATAAAGTCAGGTGTACCAGAGGTATCAGTTCCATTATACCATTCAAATAAATAAGGCCCTACTGTCTCATTCACCGTAGCCGAAAGCTGCCCATTGGGTCTTGCTGGATCACAATTTATTAATGGCTGATCTTCAACTATAGTAATTGCCGGAATAATCCGCTCATCTGTTAACTCAATGGTTTCTGGTGCAGAAACACAAGAAGTGACAATATCCGTGGCCGTAACGGTATAGACACCCGGGGGCATAGCTGTTAAGCTTGCCCCAATGAAATCAGGGACAGCTTTAACCGAAGCCCCATTGTACCACTGATAGCTAAAGTTCCCACTGATATTGATCACCCTTGCCTGAAGCGATCCATTATCAACATCACACCTGGTTTGAGGTTCGAAGGAAGGCGATACCTGTGGTGTCACCAGTTGGGTATTGTCATCCAAAGTAAATGATGCAATATCAGAACATCCTGAAATTAAACTGATAACTTCTACCGTGTATGGCCCAGCACTTATCCCTGATAATGTACTCACGGTATCAATGGGAGTTCCAGAAGTATCAAAACCACTATACCAGATGAACAAGTAATTGGGATCAGTATCAGTAATCCCTCCATCGGCTGAAGCGGATAATTGCCCGTTTGGATTCAGGGGATCACAGCTGGTTTGGGGTGCAGGTTGAGAAATGAAAATATCGGGTAAGATAATATTATCATCTACAATTGTTATTTCATAGGGCAAAGACCGACATCCTGTTATATTGTTAATGGCAATGGCAAAGAAATTACCGGGGCTAACATTAAGCAGTTGGGCAGCTATTTCACCTGGAATGGGGTTATTGTTGTTTAAACTATCTATCCCCCTGTACCATTCAAAAGTATGATCAGTTACGACCCCTGTGGAAACTGCCGTTATTTCCATCCAGGCAGTGAGAGGGTTGCAAATAACCGGATCGAATTTCGTGTTGGACAAAATTTCGGGTTTGTCCAGTTCTATATCTGGATCCACTGTTTGACTGGCTACCGACGAACAATTAGTAATTAAATCGGTAGCACGTACATAATAAGTAATTGTACTGCTTAATCCCGTAGCCATGTTGACATTAGTAGCCACTGGAACTGCTGCAGGGTTGGCAATTGGATCTTGATCAAACCATTCGAATAAGTATTGTGTGATGTCATTAGAGCCATCGGCGGAAACCATTAATTCACCGTTTCCGACTGGCGGTATTCCAATCACACAATAACTGTCTGGCCTTCCTTTGGTAATGCTTACTACAGGAAATGATTGCTCACCAGTAAGTGTGATTTCAAAAGGTTCTGAAACACATTGGGATACAATATCAATGGCCACTACAAAATAGGTCCCATCAATTATGGCCGGATAATTAACAACATTGAGAAATTCAGTATTTATTTCGGTGGCTGGATTCAGTGGGTCAGTCCTCAATGGTGTAGTTGCCACACTGCCCAAGAACCACTGATAAGTGTTGTTGGCAATACCATTGGAAACAGAAGTTATAGTTATTGTGCCAGGTACCAGACAGTCAAAGGCGTTGGTAAAATCAACAATTTGAATTCTTGGTGTATTTAATTGAAGGTTTTCAGATAGAGTAAAAATTGCACTGTTGGAACAACCTGTAGTAGCATTTGTGGCTTCTAAAGCATATCCCCCTGCTGAAACACCAATTATTGTAGCTGTATTGCCACCATTGGCAATAGGGACTTCCAGCAATGGGTTTCCAATGGAAGTGAGATCACCTGCATACCATTGGAAAGTAAATCCTGCAGTACCTCCATCTGCTGTTGCTGCAAGACTGCCATTGGGGTTCGCTGGGTCACAACTGGTTTGTGGCCCAGGTTCGGTGATGGCAATTACGGGCGGCACAGTATTATCTTCAATCACCAGTTGGATGGGCGAACTTTGACAACTTGAGCCCGGTGTGACTCCATCAATTCGGGTCACCAATAGCCAATAGGTATCAGCACTGATACTTCCATAAGTAGTTATGTCCAAAGTTTGACCATTTGCAGCACCCCCTAAAACCGGACCATATACAGAAGCAGCCGTAGTAAAATCAGCACCTCTGAACCATTCAAAGTTGAACTCATTTAAAGGTTCAGGGTTGCTATTGATCAAAACCTCAATAATATCTATGCTGCCATCAAAGTCACAATTAATCTGAGGGGAAATGTTAACGCTGGGTTGTTGTACAATAGGATTGGCAGGCCTGTCCTCAATCTCCACTACCAAAGTATTAATACACAAAGTAACGTTATTGATGGCCTGTAACTCGTAAGTTCCTGGTCCAAGGTTATTGTAAGTTTGATTGCCTACAACTCCAATCTGGTTACCCGGATTGCTGCCAACCGGAAATTGCAACCAATTGAGGTCATAATTTGCCCCTACCCCAAGGCCTGAGCCATCTGAAACGTTTACGGTTAGTGAACCATCCGTAAAAGCGAGATTACATGCTGTATTTACCGTAGGGGTAATGGCAACAGTGGGATCCACACTTAAATCTTCAATAATAATCTGTACAGGAGGAGCAGGGCATTCAGCACCAGGACCTAATAGCTTAGAAACAACCAGCCAATAAATATCGGCACCTATTAGCGGATAAGTGGTAATATCCAATAGCTGTCCATTAGTTCCTCCTCCATCTGCTTGGAACACTATGGGAGCGGTAGAAAAATCACTGCCCCGACTCCAGCTAAAATTATATTGAGTGACATCCGCTAAAGGCAGCAAATCAGCATTGGTGATGGTAATACTGCCCGCATTAAAACAAACTTCCTGGGGCTGAATATTTACTGGATCAACTGCCACAGCAGGAATTTGCGGAAGATCTGGCAGGGTAAATGTCTCTATCAACTGACAGCTATTACTATTGTCAGTTATTCTTAAGGTATAATCGCCGGGTGCAATATTTTGGATTTCTTCCTCATTACCGCCAATTGGAACCAAAGTTCCATGTGTGGGATCCACAAAAGGTGTAGTTGTGCCATTGCCTACAAACCATTCAAAAGTATAACCCAAGGGTTCAGGAATACCTCCGGTTAATGCCACAGCATTTAATGATCCATCGAAAATAGAAGTGCTACAATTGGTGTTTGCTGTAGGAGTAAATGTGATATCCGGGGAAACCGTATTATCCATAATTTCAATTGACAAGGGGGGCGTTGGACATCCAGATCCGGTAGTGCCTCCTTTCTTGGTGGCTATCACATAATAAACACCACCAACAATATTGCTGATAGTGGGCAATATCTCCCCGGCAATGGGGGTACTGGCATTAAGGTTACTAAGCCCCAGATACCAGGTATAGTCGTAATCACCCGCTGCACCTATGGTGAGGGTATTAATAGTAATGCTCCCATCCTGGCTTGGGGTACACATATTTTGATCAGTAGTGGCAAAAGTGAATATTTCAGGTATTTCTGGTTGATATTCAACATCGTAAATAGCTATGGTAATACATCCCTTGGGGCTGGTAATTCTAGCAGTATATTGTCCATTTAACACATCCTGAATTTCTTCAATGTTTGCGGCAAGATTCACGATAGTTCCATCACCCCCTAAAGAAACTGCAGTGTTGTTGAATGGTGAAGAAGTATCACTACCGGTAAACCATTCAAAAGTATATGCTCCAGGCAATGGCCCTGCTGCATCAGCGGTAACTTGAAGGAGTCCGTCAGGATCCAATGGGTCACAACCCGTATTTGCAGTTGTGGATGTAGTAAGCACCGGGTCTGTATGCAAATCCAAAATTTCATCTGCATCAACTGGTGCTGAGAAACAATCAAATCCTGCCCCGGCAGTAATCCGCCTGGCTACCACAAAATAATTGCCACCTACGAGTCCAACAAATGAGATCTCGGTGGCAGGTAGAACGGTTGACACACCACTAAGTATCAAGTCACTTGGATCCGAGCCATTTAAGTAAACATCAAATTCAAAATCTGTAACATCACCTGGTATATCCGGGCCAACACCATTTCTCAAAACAAGATCCGCATTGGTAATCTTGATTTCACCATCTGCCCCCGCATTACATCCAGTATTATTTTGCACTACTGTAATGGCCCCCAACACCGGCACATAGGGCTGGTCTAGGACAGTATAAGTTCGTGTAATGGAGCAATTTGTATTATCATCGGTTACCGTCACTGTATAATCCCCTGGTAATATTAAGCTAAGATTTGCTGTAGTTTCTTCCCCAGGTATGATGGGATTTGCGGAAGTCCAGAAATAAGAATATGAAATCCCACTAAGAGGTGCTGTATCACCAGCCCCTGGTGCAGCCACTATTGAAATGCTTCCATTGCCTGTAGTACAAGCAGTATTATGGGCAATGGTTGGTGTTATTAAAGGCTCTCTTGCTGCAGAATCAATCAGTTGGTTAATGGGAATAGAAAAACATCCTGTGATTTTGTTTTTGGATACTAATGTATAAACCCCAGGTGCCAGGTTAGAGAATATGAAAGGTTGTACAGAAGGAAAGGCTGTTGTATTAACTGAATCAAGGCCCAGCCCTGGATTTCCTACATTGGTGCCAGTAATAATAAAGTGTGTGAAATCCGTTTGAACAAATCCTCCTAATGTTGCCGGATCTGTTTCTACCTCTATTGTTCCATCCCCAATACTTAAAGGACAAATCTCCGAATTTTTAAAGGTAACTATGGATTGAGCTTGCGCAGCATTAAATGGCAGTTGGATTGTTAAAAATTCCTTACACCCACTGGTCAGGTCAGTAACCACCACAGTATAGGCTCCATCAACAGATCCAAACAGGGTAGCTCCATTGAATTGACTGTCTGGTCCAAAATAATCTACGTTATCAGCTCCTGCAGCTGGAGGTATCGATCCAGGATAAATACTGTTTTGGTCAACATCCAGAGCAGTGTTCGGGACAAACACTGGCACTGGATCAGTAAAGTAATTCGCATTGGGATCGGTTGGCGCACCATCGTACCATTCGAAACTATAATTGGTATAATCAGTTTCTGCAGGGCTGGGATTAGCATCCGCATCCAAATCCACCCAGGCTGTAATTATACCTGAATCATCAGTACAGACTGTTGGTTGAAAGTTCACATTGTTCAATATTGTAAAAAGTGCAGGTGGACGATCCAGAAAGATGGTTAACGGATCGGAGACACAATTGGCATCAAGGTCTGTTGCCAATACTGTATAGAAATCGGAGTAAATAGGAATCCCTGTATTGGCAGTACTCAACTCCGATGTTGCAGGCAATAAATCAAAAGTAGTGGCATAAATAGGGCCAGCAGTATTCTGACCTCTATACCAATCAAACTGATGCCCAAGTGGTGCAGGATTGGCAGATGTAATGGTTGGGGTAATGACTCCATCAAGAGGACTACAGGTGGAAAGAGGAGCAGTGACCGCCAAAGTAACCACTGGGACTTCAATTACTTCATTCAAAACAAAAGAGGCCTGGAAAGTACATCCCGTAGCATCATCTGTTACAAGTACTGTATAAGTCAGTGGTCCGAGACCACTGATTATTTCTCCATCTACACCAGCGATTACACCATCTGTCCCATCGACAAAGGGTGTTGAAGTATCAATACCTACAAACCAATCAAATTTATATCCAGAAGGGGATGGAACACCTCCGGTCAACGCTGAAGCCGTAATTTCCCCGTTTAACGTGGCCGGATCGCATGAGGTTTGATCAGTATCAATTAAAGTTATGGCTGGAAAAGTAATGTTGTCTGTTACCTCAAAAGTTATTGGGTTAGATTCACAACTTAATGCAATATTTCGCACAATAACAGTGTATTTCCCTGAGGGGAGCATATCAATTACATTGTTTGCAACAATGGTCCTATTAAAGACTAAAGACCCTACCTCCCCATCATACCAATCATATTCGTAGCCAGGATCAAGAGCTACCACCGGGATACCACCAAAAGTTATGTCTACCGTTAAACTTCCGTTGAAATCAAGCAAGGGATCTGTATCATCACAAATGGTGTTTTGTAACATATTATTTAAGGTTACCACTGGGATGTTGATGTTGTCTGGAACAACTATTGAAGCGGTGTTCTGACAACCACTGGTATTGTCAGTGATCAAAATTGTATAAGTATTTGATGCCAGGTTTTCTGCAGTTTCCCCACTGGCACCTGAAGTAGTCCCTGCAAAAGGCGTTGAAGTACCTCCTCCAACAAACCACTGAAAAACATAGCCATCTACGGAGGGTATCCCCCCTGTTAAGGCCGAAGCCGTAACTTGGCCATTAGGGGCAGCAGGATCACAAGATGTTTGCTGACTATCAACAACCATAGAAGCCGTTGGCAAAGATGTGTTATCCGGTACATCCACATCCGAAGGATTGGAAGTACAGCTAAACCCTATGCCTGTGGTTACCCTGGTAGCTGTTACCGTGTAAGTGCCATGAGTGATATTGAGAAAAACAAAATCGCCTGGAGCACCTGTTTTACTTTGTGGCCCTGTCCAAGTTAACTGATAGTCTGTGGCAGTTACCGGAACTCCATTATAGGTAACAATAGCTGAAAGACCACCGTCACTCTGACCCCCAACACTAAGAACGGGATTACAGATTGTATTTGGTGTTGCCGGAGCAAAGGTCACAACCGGCAGGATTATGTTATCCTTTAAAGTATATATCTGGGTATTCTGACAACCAGAAGTATTGTCGGTAATTCTTACTGTATAATCATTAGCTGGTATTCCGGTAATGGTTGTCCCATTTATACCAACTACCGAACCTGGATTCCCACCAGGAAATGGAACACCAGTGCCTATTCCTGTGAACCATTCATATACGTAGCCATTGATAGAGGGCAAACCTCCGGTCAGTGCAGAAGCAGTTAGTTGTGCATTAGGATTCAAAGGATCACAACTGGTTTGCTGGATATCTTCATTAATGGTAATTGAAGGAAATACCGTGCTGTTTATTATTTCCGTTGTTAAAGGATTGGAGGTACAACCAAGCACTGTATTGGAAACTACCAGGGTATAAAACCCACCATCAGCAAAACTTAATATCTTAAAGGTCTCTAATGGCATTAGAGGAGCTGCAATTGAATTACCTGCATACC
>CBDVAV010000119.1:0-9605 GCA_965372055.1 uncultured bacterium
GGAATTCCGCGATCACATCATTAAAAGCTTCGCTGAGTTCATCATACCTACTCCCCCGGTGACCCGAGGTAAAAATACTGGTAAATCCCCCTTGTTTTATCGAGAGTAAAAAGTTGGTTAGGTCTTTATTGGTTTTTTCAAGGTAAACGATGAGATTAATTGTGATAAGCAAAATCAGGATACTAATTACCAGGGGCGTGAAAAACCAGCTGGTTTGGGTCAGTACCCATGCAAGGCCAAGCGACAGAGCACATATTATGATAACCCTAACCAGTACATTTAGCCTAAAGTTTTTAAAGATCATATTTCTCGATTTTGCGGTAAAGGGTAGTTCTGCCCAGCCCCAATTCTTTTGCAGCATTGCTCATATTTCCTTTGTGCTTTTTTATGGCTTCGGCTATGGCCCTTTTCTCCATCTCATCAAGGTTGATAGGCTCTGTCTCAGAGGTAGCAGACTGAACATAAGATAAAATATAATCACTCTTTTGTAATACCATATCTTCCCCCATGATCACTGCCCTTTCAGTAGCGTGTTGTAATTCCCGAATGTTCCCAGGCCATTTATATTTTTGTAATTGTTTGAAAGCCTCCTTGCTAATGCTCAGGCCACTTTTACGGTATTTCTGGCTATAGATTTTTAGAAAATGTTCCAGCAAAATTGGAATATCATCTGCTCTCTCCCTCAGGGCAGGCAATTTAATTTCAACGGTATTGAACCGGTAAAGCAAATCATCCCGGAATTTCTTTTCAGCTACTAAATCGTGCAATGGAATATTTGTGGCACAGATTAGCCTTATATCGATAGAAATTGGTTTATTCGATCCGATTCTAATCACTTCCCGGTTCTGCAGTACCGTCAACAGTTTAGACTGCATGGATAGGGATAGGTTTCCAATTTCATCTAGGAATAAAGTGCCACCGGAGGCAACTTCAAATCGACCTGCCCTGTCATTTTTGGCATCAGTAAAAGCACCCTTCATGTGTCCAAAAAGTTCTGATTCAAACAAACTCTCGGGTATAGCACCCAGGTCAACTTTAATAAAAGCTTCCTCTTTTCTTAGTGATTGATTATGGATAGCCTTGGCAATCACTTCCTTCCCGGTGCCATTCTCTCCCAAGACAAGTATATTGGCATCTGTCTCAGCCACTTTATCAATTGCAGAAAATACTTCTTCCATAGCAACTGATTTTCCAATTATCTCCACCGAATGATCGGTAATTACTTGCTTGAGATTGGCTTGTTCAGATTTTAATCTCTCTACTTCCTGTTTTGACTCACTGAGGTTGTAGGCCGAATATACCGTGGCCTGTAGTTTTTCATTTTCCCATGGCTTGACCACGAAGTCAATGGCACCTTGTTTCATGGCTTCCACGGCCAGGTTAATTTGGCCATAAGCTGTGATCATGATCACATTTGTGCTGGGATTTATACTGATAATTTCTTTTAACCAATGCAGGCCCTCTTTGCCACTGGTAGCCCCCGTGGTAAAATTCATGTCCAGCAATACCGCATCATAATGGTGGTTCTTCAGAAGGAACGGAATCTGTTGGGGATTATTTTCTGTTTGCACTTTCTCGAATTTTTGCTTTAGTACAACCCTTGCCGTGTGCAGAATATCTGGATCATCATCAACCACCAGTATATTTCCCTTTACCTTTTTCATTGATCTTATTAATTGTAATCTCTAAATATAAAAATAAGTGTTTCATAGTGAAACACAAACATGTTTCAGTTTGGAACACACATTTTCCCGGAACATGAAAATCCAAAATGTAACTATTTGATAATTAGCTGGTTTTGTATATTGGCATTAATTATGGCATAGCATTAGTCAAATAACAAGATCATGCTCAAAAACTATTTGAAAACAGCATTAAGAAACCTGGTAAGGAACCGCCTTTATACATCTATCAATGTGATTGGATTAACAGTTGGATTGACAAGTTGTTTGTTCATTTTCCTGTACATAAATAGCGAAATTGGATATGATAATTTCCACCAGAATCCCGAAAGGATTTACCGATTAATCAGAACAGCAGACTCCGAAACCGGGACAAGATATATCGGAGTTACTTCAGGACCATTTGCAGATGCTATCCTTACAGATTTTGAAGGAATTGTTGAACAAACTTTAAGGGTCCAGAATAACACTGGATTAATTACTTACGAAGAAAAGGCTTTTTTAGAGGATAAACTATTTCTGGCCGACTCAAACTTTTTCACTGTTTTGAGTTTTCCGCTTATAAAGGGCAATAAGGAAACAGTGTTGACTGGTGGAAATAAAGTAGTGATATCCTCCGATCTGGCATTTAAATATTTCGGTGATGAAGATCCAATTGGAAAGATACTGGGGATGGATAACCAGGTGCTTCTGGAGGTTACAGGGGTATTCGACAAAACTTCACTTGATTCGCATTTAGACTTCGATTTGGCGGTGTCTATTAGCATTATTAAAAACCGATCATTTTTTAAAGATTGGTGGAGCAACGACTTCTCAACTTACGTGGTATTGGCGGATGGAAAGCAAAAAAATGACCTTGAACCTCTTTTGCAGGGCTTTATGGACAAGTATTTTGGAAAGGATTTCGAGCGTACCGGTAAAAAAATGGGATTGGTAATGGAGCCGTTGGAAGATATTTATTTTAACAACAATACCCAATTCGATAATGTGAAGCATGGAGACAAAAAGGCCATTTATATATTTACAGCGGTTACTATCCTGGTATTTTTAATTGCCATTGTTAATTTCATTAACCTCTCTTCAGCCACCTCTTCAAGCAGGGCAGTGGAAATTGGGGTGAGGAAAACCAATGGAGCGAGCCGAGGGAGTCTGATCGCTCAATTTCTTGTTGAATCGATGATTGTTACCCTGTTGGCGACTTTAATATCCATGCTAATGGTAGAAATTGGTCTACCATATTTTTCAAATTTTATTGGAAAATCACTGACCATTCCATTTTCTACTTTGGAAATGGTTATTCTCAGCCTTGGATTAGTGGTCGTGTGCGGCACTATGGCGGGGTTTTATCCAGCGATTGTACTATCCTCTTTTAAACCCTCGAAAGTACTTAAGAAAAACATGGCGGCTTTTGGCAGTGGGTTGTTTATCCGCAAGGCATTGGTGGTGTTTCAATTCGGGATTTCCATTTTTCTGATCATTGCCACTATGGTCACCTGGATCCAGCTGGAATATATTGGCGAAAAGAAACTGGGGTTTCACAAAGAGAACATTCTCCTGGTCAAATTTGATAATGGTGAAATAAGGAGAAATGCACAAACTTTCAAGGATCGTATCAGTGAACTGAATGAGGTTAAGGGTATGGCCATCATGAGCGGGGAACCAGGTGGGTTTCATGATCACTATGCTTTTGAAGTAGAGGGGTTTGATGAACAGCAAAGGTTAAGAACAGTTTTTAGCGATTATGAATACCCTAAAATATTCGATTTGGAAATGGTTGAAGGAAGAACATTTTCCAGGGATCATAGCACAGATATAACCGATGCTCTGCTTATCAACGAGGAGGCTGCCAAAACACTAGGATGGACAATCGAGGAGGCCATTGGGAAAGAGATCAGAAACTATTGGCGTGATACAACCCCCCGTAAAGTAATTGGCGTGGTAAAGGATTTTCATTTCAGGTCTTTAAAGGAACCAATAGGCCCGCTGGTGATTTCAATGAACCGTGATTATAGGGTGGCTGCCATAAGATTGCAAACACCGGACCTGGCCCAGGCTATTCAGAAAATAGAAGCAGAATGGTCAAATCACGTCAACCGCTATCCCATGAATTACAGGTTCCTTGATGATTCCCTCAACAGGCTTTACCAGGATGAACAAAAACAAGCCAATCTCTTCCAGGTATTTGGGTTGGTTGCCATTTCCATTGCGTGTTTGGGCCTGTTTGGATTGGCCACCTTAACCACACGAAAGAAGATGAAAGAAATAGGCATAAGGAAAGTGATGGGTGCAAATTTGCCAAACATTATATATCTCTTGAGCAAGAACTTTCTGGTATTGGTGCTGGTTGCTTCTTTGATCGTAATACCCCTGGGCTGGCTGGCCATGGAAAATTGGCTGAACAATTTTGAATACCATATACAACTGCAGGTTTGGTATTTTATTGCAGCCTCCGCGTTAGCACTGTTAATCGCTCTGTTAACGGTTGCCTATCATAGTATTAAAGCGGCGTTTGTGAACCCAACAGAGACTTTGAGGTATGAATGATATTCTGTTTCGGGTTTTGGGCTTGCCCGCCGAAGGAGGGTTTGGAGTTTCGAGGGTGGTTTTGGTTAGCAGGTTTTGATTAGACTGTAAACAGATTCGATACCTGGTTTCTAGATTTCGATCATTTATTATACAGAGCGAGGATTTGTAGCATTTAATCATTCATCTTGAATCTTGGATTATTTCTCAAGAGTCTAGCTGAATGATGAACTGTCAAGATATCAATTTGCGATTGACTGACTAAATGATAAACAATCCTATAACTCCCCTCTATCAATTCGCGAATATCATCAAGTTGAAACTCTGGAACAACTTTGCCTGCTCTTGGATTCTCTTTCAATATATCGACACGATAATATAGATTTTGAACTGTTAATTCTGCATACCTTCCTGACTCTTTTGAGATATAATCTCCAATTTCTGCTAAGTCTATTTGAGCATCCTTGGTCCAGTTTAATTGAACCATTGATTCAACATTTTCTTAACTTCTTCATGGGGATAAACTTCTCCCCTTTTAGATTGCTCCAGTCCTCTTTCTACTTTCTCAATAAATACAAGCCGATCGATTAATTCATCAATGGTAAAGTTATCCGGCATATTATTAATCGAATCAAGAACTTTATCCTTTGTCAACATATCAAATCATTTAATTTACCCTAAAGATAAAAATTATATTTGTCTTTGATTCATTCTATACCATCCCGCAAGGTGGATATCATTTTTTAGCTTTTTGCCCGACTGTCTTCAGACAGGATTTCAATTTCTTTCAAACATTCAATCCGTTCTTTGCAAATGGTTTCTGTCAGGTCCAGTAATTTCTTTGCTTCTTTGCTCCAATAGTCCAGTTGTTTTTTGGTTACTGGAAATTCTTCCTCACTTCGGTAACGCCCGCCTATGTAGGCGAAATTCAAGTAGTCAAATAGTTCTTGTTGATCTGTTGTTTCGTAGGGCAAAACCTCTTTTATCTGGCTGTCAAATGGTAATGCCCGCTCTCGTAAAGTTTCCAAATTATGTTCATGGGGATTGTAATGGGTAAAAACCATTTCTATGGCGGTGTAACACATTTCTACTACTTGTTGAAGATGGAAAGAGCTTTTTTGAGAGTAGATCTGACCCAAATCAATTTTTTTGTAATTACTTTGATAGTCCTCAAAGGCAACTTTTGATTGTTTAAACCAATTCTTGAAATCCTCTTCTGCAATTTCCCGTCTGCGGGTCGGGGTTAGTTCTTGGGATTCTGCCAATTGATATCTTCCAGAATTAAACAGTATTTTCCCTTCCCGTTTGATGTCGGTAAAGAAGTATTGCTTTTCTTCCAGGTTGCTGTTCACAAAATCGATTTTCTCTACAATCAATTGTACTGGAACCGTGATGTCCTTGAACATCTCCCTTAGTTTTGAACGTAATTCGGTTCTGGTATCTGAATCTGATGTAACTGCCAAAATATCGTAATCGCTCTTTTTTCCTTTGGTTGCTCCTCTTTGTTCTTTGTAATTCCCCCGTGCATAAGAACCAAAAAGCACAACTATTTCTGCTTTGCCGGTGTCAACTATTCGTTGGGTCACTGTTTCCAGTTCTTTGATTTTGTGGTCTGGTAGGTGGGATAATATTTTGGCTAAATCTGTCAACTATTGATAAGTTTTTCTCAAAATTAAAGGTTTTTTCTCATTGGTTGAATTTTATATATCGCGTGTTAGGCACTGGCCTTATTCCTTATCTTAATAAAAATCTTTAGTTCTTAAATACTTATTAATGTATTGTATTTTTTCTTGAGGAATATCAATTTCATCTGCTATTTTAGACCATTGGTTCACTGCTGATACAACTTCTTCTAAAATTGCATTGGCTTTTTTGATTCCAAATTTTTTAGCAAAGTCTAATAAATCGTCCTTGGTAAAATTATCGTATTTACCATTAATTGATGATTGGTGTACATTAGTCCATGTTCCACCTTGACTATATGAAAAACAAATGTCGTATGCTGGAGATATTTGCCAATTTCCATCCTTATTCATTAAGAATGAGAAGTTCTTTACATGATCATCATGATTTCTTGCAACGACATTGAACAACATGCGTCTATATTGTTGTTCATATTGTTTGTATGAAAGTTGGAGCCTTTTCATAACCCTGAACAAAGTTTCATAATTGCTGGCTTTTTGAATTTTGTAATCTATGCCTGCTAAAGCACTGAATGTTTGCATATGAATTTTTTCACCATTATCTGTGCGGTCAAATCGTTTTGTTAAAAAGTGAAATCTACCATTTTCTTCATACAAAGTGCTTTCTGAGATTTCAATCCCTGCTTCTTTTGCTAATTTGTAATAAGCAAATTCTATTTTGCCCATACCTTCACTTTCTCCAAGATTTTGTTCGTTTGCTCCGTCTATTTTCAGTAGCCAATACGAATAGCCTTTTGGTTGTATGATGTCGCCGGGTCTTATTTCTTCAATTTTTTTGTTTTGATCTCTTTTAATGGCAATCAAAGCTTTAGCCCTTGCTCCTCCAGCGGATGTGCCTATTCTCAATATTTCAGTAAGACTATCTTTGTCCAAATCAGAAAAGGAACTTTCAATCTTACTTCCTAAAACGCTTTTTTCAACGTCATATATTTCACTAATATCAATTAGGCTGTTATCATTTTCTTTGTGATTAGCTGGTATATACTCCAATGCTCCCATTCCTCTTTTGCCCACATAAGTTAATCTGTCAACCGAATTGATGTCATCAATAGACAATCCTCTCTGTTTTAGCCATTCTTTCATCATGACATTACCAAAATCATCTGGCATTGAATCAGATAATAAATAAGGCAAGTGGTGAAAATTGATATGGTCTCTGTTTGTTTCAAATATTCTTTCTTCTGTTGGCATTATAATCGGAGAAGGTTCTATGACTCTAACCATTTCGGTATTATATTGAAAAACAGAACTTTTCTTATCAGCATTCCATTCTGCCGTTCCTAATAATTGACCATGCAACATAACTTCTACTATCATGGTTATTTTATTTTTCTAGACGCACGTTTTCTTTCTGATTTTAATTTCGCTTTTTCAAATTTTAATTTAAGTTCTAGGTTTTCTCCTACTCTAAATACTGATTCAAAATCTTTTATTCGATTTAATCTCATTAAAATCCTTATTAGACTTTCAACCGTAGTAGATTTCCCTTGTTCTATTAGGCTAATTGTTGAAACACTTAATCCAACTTCCTCACTCATTTCTTTTTGAGTAATGTTGTGTTGAAGCCGTATTTTTTTAAGCCTTTTGCCTATTTCTTTTAATATCTCCTGCTCTGTTGAAAACAACCAATTATCCATTTTGTCAAATTTAAATATTAAAATATAAGTAGTTAAATCAATAAAGTTGATATAGCTCTCAATATTCTATAAGTTAATGCAAGATAGCAAAATATTTTAACTATTAATATATCAGTAGATAAATACCGAAAACACACTTAACTATTACTATATCACTAGTTAAGTGTGTTTGGTTGTTTTTTGGCTTGTGCCTAACGGTTTGAATATGGTGCGTTTGGCATTTTGAAACGCTTCATTTTCAAACTATGATTAAAGTTATTTATAGCTAATATTTTCATTTTAGTACTCTCTGCCAAATGCACTATATTTAGTGTTAGCGTTTCGTGCTTTCATTTTAGTTATTTTTTCAACCTGTAAATATTGTTCAGCGCAAATTTTTATTTATCTCTTAGTAATGGTTGAAATTTCAAGTAAGTTAAACATCGCCATAACCACTCGAATGGTCCAAACTGAAAATGATTTAACCACCAACGACTAAAAATGATTTGTACCGAAAAAATTATTGTTGTTAAAACTACTCCTTGCCAAACTTCGATTTTTCCGAATAATCCAAATCCGTATGAGTGGAATAAAAAAGCACAAATTATAGACTGTAAAAGATAGTTTGTTAAAGCCATTCGCCCAACCGGAGCCAAAAGCCTGTTAAATAACGCTGATTTTCCTCTTGCAAATAAAAGAACTATGGCTGAAACATAGCATAATCCTAAGGAAACACCACCAAAAATATGCATCGAAGATGCTAATAGCGTCCATCCGTCAGGGATAATCATGACTACGTGAAGAGAAGCGATGACAAAAAGGGTATTTGTAACAATACCGATACCGAGCCCCCACCAAAAAATTTTGCGAAATAACGGTAAGTTTCCAATATAGTCTGAAATTACTCTTTTGCGTGCAGCCCAAATTCCGATTAAAAACATACCTAAAACAAATGGATAGAAAAAAGGAATTCCGGGTAACAAAGCTTGGTATTCTTCTATACGTATTGATACTATCTCAGAAAAACTCCCTCCTGAATAAATTGCAGAGGCTTGTTCGACTAATTGGTGCGTATCATCAATTACCTTTTGAATACCAATAGCCATATCTGATTTAGCTTCTGGGATTTGTGAGAAAAACCAAAATACGGTAACCATCAAAGATGTTAAAATCGTTGGAATAAGTGTTAGCCAAATTGCCCATTTAAAGATTTTTCGGTTAGATGCGTTTTTAAAAAGTATCAGAATAAAACCAAACAGTGCGTAAAAAACCAAAATATCACCAGCCCAAAATAGTAGCACATGTGCTAGCCCAAACAGCAATAAAAAGAAAAGTCTGCGACCGTAAACTAGGATAATACTCGAACCTTTTTCTACAGTTTTGTTCATAAAAATCCAAAAACCGAAACCGAACAGCATCGAAAAAAGTACAATGAACTTTCCCTCAAAGAAAAACTTAATGAACAACTCTGAAATTACTTGATGTTGAGACGCATCTGGTTTTGCTCCTAACAAATATTGTGTTATAGGCTCGAACATCATTGGCATATTTACCATTAAGATGCCAAATATGGCAAAACCTCGCAAAACGTCAATTAATACAATGCGTTTCGATTGTTTCAAAGGTGAATACTTTAGGCTCATAATTCTTTTGAGTTAGAAGATGTTGATTAATGATTCATTTATAATCTCGTAAATTTTTTTAAAAACTTTAATTATAAATAGCTCTTTTCATTGTCAGGTACTCTGTCTGTCTTTTCCGCATGAACGCTAACATGTGGCTATACATATTACGATATATAACATATAAATTTATCAATTTATCCCATACATATTCCCATATGGCAGTATATACGGAACTCTGCTTAATATTAAACTCCAGATCATTTTATTAATGATCAAATATCTGGATTCGGAATCGCATTTACCCAGTTAGTTTGACAGGAATAGGAATTGCCGATAAAGTTTTGGCTACGCATCGTGGGCGGAGAGAGGAATAAACTTTAGTTCGGTCTGTGATGACACAGAACGAGGATTTGAGTTACCCCATTACTTAATGAACCGCCATATACGAGAACCGTA
>CBDVAV010000120.1:0-9532 GCA_965372055.1 uncultured bacterium
CTTTTTTTTCATTCTCCAGTTTCTCTTTTTCAAGCTTTAATAATGAAAACTGATTTTCATATTTTTTCTTCTCTTCGGCAAGCTGGAGGTTATGTTTCTTCTTGATATCTTCTTCCAGTTGATGATACAAAATCTCATTTACATCTATTTCCTGCCCACAATTTGGGCAATTGATTTGTGCTCCCTCTTTCATTTGTGTTTTATTTAATATCAAGTTGTTATTGGGAAAAAGTAAGTTAACACATATACTTAATTTTATTTATTTAATTATCTAGTTTATTGTATTCTGCAATTATGCGCCATTCAGGGTAACACGTTAGTGATGCTGGTAATTTGGAAACTCCACTCAATTTCATAAAGATTCCATTTTTGCATCGAAGTCGCTTGGCGGTAATTGACTCTGAGAAGGTGTAAAGTAATTTTATTGTTCAGAAAAGAACTCAGCAATAGACACGCCATAATAATCACACATTTTCTTTAAAGAACTAACTTGTATATCCCTTTCTCCGGTTTCAATGCGTCCAATGTTCATCCCGGTAAGGTTTGACATTTCTTGTTGGGTCACTCCTTTTGCTTCTCTAAGATGTTTTGATCTTTTAGCAATAAAATTCAAAAGAGTTTTGTCCATCCTTTCATAGAAAATATTTGCGAAATAGATAAAAAAGAAGTTACTTCGCAACGACCGTACGGTAGCTAAAGTCGAATTTCTGAAAGAATTTTAATGTCGAAAGAAAAAAATAATATTACAGCTAAATTTATCATCAAAGAATTGATAACCGTAGATCATCCGGCACATTTCAAAAAGAGCCTTTACAAATGGTTTACCAACTATATTCTCTCCGATTATTACACAGGATTAAGCACAAGGCAAAGATGTCAAATGCTTTCACATTACGAGATACTTCAGGAGCTATTGGATCATATTGTAAACTACAGGCAAGAAAAAGGACTTAATCCATAATTAATAATGTAAAGCCGGTAAATTACCGTAAGTGTAGTTTTACAAAACTTGCATAGTTTTGTAGACCAATTTTCAGTTATCCCTCTACTTAATTGAAATATCAGAAGCCCATTTCAATACTATAGAAGCTAATCCTTGCTGAACCTCTTCATCGCTAATGCCCGCACTTTTAAGCATGTGGAAAGAGTGATCCCCACCTTCAACAATATGTAAAGTCGCCAAATTAAGATCATCTATTACTTGGGCAATAAGAGGCATTTTGGCCAGGCTGTCCCTGGTACCCTGTAGAAAAAGCATCGGAATTTTGACTTCCTGTAAATGTGCCGCCCTTTCTATTGAGTCACGTCCTGGTGCATGCAATGGGAAGCCATAAAACACTAACCCGATGACCCCGGGCAATGACTCTTTTGAAGCTGCCTGGGAGGTCATTCTCCCGCCGTATGATTTACCACCTGCAAGTATTGGCAAGCCCAGGTTTAGATTAATTGCATGTTGTACTGCCGACCGCACTGTAGCTTGTGCAATGGCAGGTGAGCCAGGGCTTTTAGCTCCCTTTTCTATATATGGAAAATTGTATCTCAAGGTTGCAATGTTGTGATTTGCCAAGGAATGAGCGATGTTGGTCATTCCCTGGCTTTTAGCTGGTGCGCCTGCGCCATGCCCCAAAACCAACAAAAATTCAGCGTGATCAGGAGTGATCAGGATACCTGTTACATCACCTGAACTTTTTGATGCTTGGAAAGAAATTTTGCTGGTATGCATATCATTTTGATTCAGGAACAATCTAGGCTTTTTTTACTAACGAATCAAAATATAAATATGCGTTTCAAATATTTTTTATCATCCTGGCTACGCTGCTCTAGAACGAGGATGAACGGGGGGATTTTTAGGATTCCTTGGAAAATTTGATAATCCCTGCGATTCCTAAACCCGCTAATGCAACAAACATTATTACTATTGCTATTATCTCAATCATCTTATTGATTAATTTGTTTTACCTTTTTTAAGATTTTCAAAGCATCTTTTTTTACTGCATCACCACTTCCTCGGAGAACTTGAATTCCACTCTCCTGTTTAATTCCCTTCCTTCCAGTTCATCATCATTTGAAGCGAGTGGCCTACTGGTGCCCATTCCAATGCATTTGATCCGCAGAGGGTCAATACCCCTATCGATGAGGAATTTGGCGGCCACATTTGCTCGTTTTTTGGATAGTTCCTGATTATATTTCCCTGTGCCTACATAATCTGTATGGCCAATGATGGTCAATATTTTGGTAGGATTTGACAGTAATATATCCTCAACTTTTTTAAGCTTGGCAATAGACTCTAGGTGCATATCTGTTTTATTAAACTTAAAATAGATATTACCTACCCTTTTATGGATTGATATAGCAGGGGATACTAAATCATTTGTTCCTGGCTTTTGAAGTTGTACAGTTACTTTAGCAGGTTTAGGAACAGGGTTATCAAAAGAGGTTGTTATTGCGCTATCCGTATCAAGAGTAATGAGGGTTACATTTTGATCCAAGTCTGGAGGGTTAAAAAACATGGGGGATTTGATCCTGTATATATCAAAATCATCATCTCCAACACTCTTGGAAATGTAAGCATGACTTCCAGTTTCAAGAACGTTCAGATAAAGGTCTTCTTGTTTTGAATTGATTTTAGGCCCAAGGTTTTCGGGTTTTGACCATCGCTTCCATGAATCATCCAATCTAGTGGTAACATAGATGTCGGAGCTTCCAAATCCGGCAAATCCATCGGATGAAAAATAGAGGGTTTTATCATCCGAAGTTAAAAACGGAGAAGATTCTACACTCGCGGTATTTACAGTGCTTCCAATATTTTTCGGTTCACTCCAATCTCCATTTCGTTTTTTAAAGCTCACATAAATATCCCTATCTCCATGGGTATCCCCCCTGGTTACTGACATCAACAGCACTTCGCCACTATTGCTTAAAAAGTAATTACCCTTATCGGAAATATTGTAATCATTTTCAATATTCAATGCTATTGGAGCAGTCCATTTTTGGTTTTTATAGTAACTAATTGAAACCCCAGCCATCATTTTTCCATTTTTTTTGTATTGATTCCCAAGCAACAAATCCCCATTGGGTGTAATCGAGCAAACAAAATTTGGCCCCTTATTATTTAAAGGAAAGCCAATATTTTTCGCTTTCCCCCATTTGCGTGTGATTGGATTCCATTCAGAATACCAAATATCCTCGGGATCATCTGTACCGCCAATATTTCCCGGATGATATTGCCTACTGAAAAACATTGTATTGCCATCTGGTGTAACCAACGGGCGAAATTCCCTATAGTCACTGTTAATCTTAATTCCCAGCCTTGTAACAGAAGTATTTTCATCCGAACCATTGACTAAATTAATTTTTCCATTGACTGGAATCTTTGAATTGGAAATCCCTATTGCATCAATCGAATAATAGCCAGGAACTGCATCACCCTTTATTTCAATTTGTACCGCCTTTACATTGTATGTTGTTTCATTTATAAAGACATTCAATAATCGTGAGTCCATTGATAAAGGTTTGGGTTCAAAGGCCACGGTTAACCGTTTTTTGAGTTTTGTATCCAATAAATAAATAGCAGATATTGCACTAGGATTGTAAGATTCAGCAATCAAAATCTGTCTGACTTTTATTGGTTTTTCAAAACCCACTGTAATGGACTCATTTTTATTCTCCCTGTCCGGTGTCCAAGCATTGGGGCTTTCCCTTACACCCGGGTGTACATTTGGCTCTCCCAGGAGTTGCTTTGATGAATATTCGGTATCAGTAAGTTCAGATGAAAAATGCAATACTTTGGAAGCCCACTGAGTTTCTTGCCCATAAGTAATATAACTTATAGTCAAAATCATAAAACTAAGAGTAAATTTTCGCATTGAGTATATATGATGTTACTTCAATGCAAATATAATATATAATTGGATTTTATATATTATTTATATAGTATTTTATACTTTCAACATTATCCAGTTTATTTTTTCATATATTATATATATCTAAAATGTTAAATAGTGTAGGTATTTACTGGATATTAATGGGGATGTTTACTATCTACTTATCATTTCAAGCGTAAATGAGAAAATAGCATCTTCTCCCAAGAGGACATCCTCTAGATTAGGTTTAATATTGTATTGGGGTATCACACCCCTGCCATAATATTTATGACCGAGGTTAGCAGTGGTATACATCCAACGTGGAATTCGAATTGTTATGCCGGTATTGGGTAAAGTATATGCCTCTGAGTAACCACTGGTGTTGCCATCATATCCTCCACCTGTCTCTTCGCCCACGAAAGTCGCTAAATCCAAGTGATTAGCTACTGTAGCTACATCTGCACAAGTAGAAAAACTAAAGCCATCAATCAAGATATAGACTTTGCCTTTAAAATGATAAGGTGATGGTTGCTGGATATTTAATGCCTGATGACTGATCATGTATCTTTTTCCATCCCGTTCTTCAATAGAACCATAGCCACTGTAGTTAGTGGTTACTTCAATACTTTCAAAGTAGCCAAAGGGTTCTGGGCTTAAGTACGAAATCAATTTCGCCCCGTAGTTATCATCACCGCCTCCATTTCCTCTCAGGTCAAGTATGAGGTTTTGGGTATTGGTTTGGTCGAGGCTTTTAAAAGTAGTTTCCAAGAACTGATAGTAGTCCTGACCTCGGCGATTTATTGCCCCAGAGCTAAAAGTTCTAATTCTTAGCAAACTAGTGCGATTATCAATTTCACTGAATGATAGCCAAGGATCATTGGATACCTCATCAGGAATTTCTTCAAATTGAATGCCCTCCACAATTACTGTCCTGACTTGGGTTGTGTCTTTTATTGTTAACTGGTACTCATTGGCACTCAACTCCATTAAAAGTGTATACAAATAGCTAAAGTCACGCTCCCAGTATCTGAGTTTACTGGTTTCAATAAAACCATCTGATGGCAGGCTGGCAAAAACATTCTCCCTGATCTGTTCAATGGAATGGTTATTTATCCCTAAAATTTCCATCCCTGGGGCTAATGCTTCTTCTTTTCCATAATATTCCAATACATAAATTTTTTCGTCAATTATTTTTACTTTAAAAGGAAGAAATAGCTCATTATCTTGAACCTTGGTTCTAACTACTTCCGGTAATCGCATCCTAGTGTGTCCACAATTTATTTTAGCTACATAAGGAGCGATGAGGCGATAATATCCTACCTGGTCCATATCGTGATCAAGGTTGTTCATAACCTGATCAAAAACCTTGTTCAGTTCCCCTTTTGAAGTGTACCGGTATAATCCAGCATGATATTTTTCCAATTCGGATTTAAGGGATGTTAGATCCTGTTTTAATTGATCACTGGCATAGGTTTCAAGATAATCCGGCTTTTCAATTACTAGCTCTTTTTGTTTGGCCTGGCATCCCAATACGGTAAAGAACAGTGCTATTACGTAGAATTTCATAATTTGGAATTTATAGATAAGACGGATTTCCATACGTTGGGTTCTGGTAATTAAATAAATAATAGGTTTTAGATTTTAGATTTTAGATTAGGAACTTGTTACTTGTTACTTACTACTTGGCACATTCTAATCATAGTGCCTTCCTTTCCAGGAGTAAGTGCCGAAGGTTGATGTTAAAGCAATAATAATAACGTACAAAGGATATACTATTTGCAAGGCTGTAAAGGCTAACAGACTCACTTTATTTTTAAAAAACTTATTGATGGAATTAAGATAGAGATAATCCGTCAAATATTTTAAAGCTATTATACTGATGAAAATCTGTATTGAAATCATTCCATTAACAACAGCAAACAACGAGAGTAGTAAGGATAGCTGAACAGTGAAGATAAATCCTGCTAATGTTTTAGGTTGCCACAGGTCGTAATGTTTCCATTTACCTGCCCATCGCTTTCTTTGTGAATAAAATGAACGGATACTGTTTGCCGGACTGGTTTTTACTATTGCCTGATCATCTTTAAGAAATTTTATGCTCTGGGGAAAGGCCTTGTTTATCTTATGCATCAGGAATTCGTCATCACCAGAGGGGATGTCCTCTTTTCCGCGATACCCGCCAACTTTTTCAAATGCTGATTTGGAAAAGGCCATGTTTGCCCCATTGCACATATTTGGAAAAATGTAATAGATGCTTGCTGCACCGGTGCCTATTAAAGACGAAAACTCTATCTGCTGCATTTTAGTGATCAGCGAATTGGCTGGCATCAAATTAACCGGGCCAGAGATAAATTTAACTTTGTTGGTTTGAAACTGGCTTACCATACTTTTTACCCATTTCTTGCCTACCCTGGTGTCACCATCAGTACATAAAATCAAGTCGCCTTTTGCAATATTGACACCTTGGGCAATGGCAGCTTTTTTCTTAGACCTGAAAGATGTCGGTATTAGCGGATACAATTTTATCCCTAAAGAGCTTTTAAATCCTCTTATTAATTCAACGGTATTGTCTTCTGAGGCATCATCAATTATTAACACTTCGTATTTATTTACGGGATAATCTTGTTCCTCCAAATCCTGCAACAAATCCACAACATTATTAGCTTCATTACGCACTGGAATAATTATTGATACTTGAAGTAAATCTTCCTCTTTACAAGTTTCTCCTCTCAGGTTTCCAACTTTATTCCAACCATTCCAAAGGACAAATACCAGAATCAAATAGGTTGAAAAAATTAAAATCAATAGTAAATTCATTTTATGATATCAGTTCTCAACAATAACATAGTACCCAAAAATAGGAGGAATTTACAGGTTAAGTATCAATATTGATAAAGTTCCTGCCAATATATTCACCAATTGATCTTTATGTCACAAACCCCATTAAAGACCATAAGCAACTGGATTATCATAACTGAAAATATTATTCCCTTGATTATAACTACTTTAGTTTTAGAGATAGCTATTTTTGATATTGAATCATCAGTTTTGTTCATCAGGCTTTATGGCTTCGAAAGATCAGGAAAAGATTATCTTAGGGATTGACCCAGGAACGGGAACAATGGGTTATGGAGTGATTGCGGTACGTGGCCAGGAATTTCATTTGATTCAATTTGGTGTAATCCATCTTAGTAAATATGCAAACCAGGAATTAAAACTTAAAAAAATATTTGAAAGGTCCATCAATTTAATTGAAGAATATTCACCTGATGAGATGGCTATTGAAGCACCTTTTTATGGTAAAAATGTACAGTCAATGTTAAAACTTGGCCGTGCCCAGGGAGTTACCATGGCCGCCGCTTTATCCCATGAAATACCTATCCGTGAATATGCGCCTAAAAAGGTAAAACAATCTGTTACTGGTAATGGAAATGCCTCCAAAGAGCAAGTAGCTAAAATGTTGTGTACCATTTTCAATATTAAAGGAGTCCCTAAACTTTTGGATGCTACTGATGCCCTAGCAGTAGCAGTATGTCACCATTTTCAGCATAAAAACCCTGTTACAGGAAGTAAAAGTTGGAAATCTTTCTTATCAGAGAACCCTGGTAGGGTCATAAAATGATCAAAGGAAATTATTTCTGATTGCTTCCGCCACTTTAGCCAGTTCATCTTGGGTAGGGGTTAACTTAGTCCGGCTAAAATTTATGTCGTCCATTGAATTCATTGGCACGAGATGTATATGTACATGAGGAACTTCCAAGCCAATCACAGCAATTCCAATCCTTTTACAATCAACCGATCCTTCGATGGCTTTGGCAACATTTTTAGCGAAAATATTAAGGTTGGCCAACTGACCATCAGAAAGATCATAGATATAATCCATTTCCTCTTTTGGTACTACAAGGCAGTGCCCCATAACCAAAGGGTTAATATCAAGAAAAGCAATATGATCCGAATCTTCAGCTACTATGTATGCAGGTACTTCCCTACTGATTATTTTACTGAAGATACTTGGCACTTGTTTATATTGAGATATCCAATACTTGAAATTTCATTTTCCCTGCCGGAACCCTTATTACTGCAGAGTCTCCAACTTTCTTACCTAATAAACCACTGGCAATTGGAGAGTTAATTGAAATTTTACCAGCTTTGAGATCTGCTTCTTCTTCAGAAACAATTGTATAACTAAATGAAGCTCCATTTTCCTTATTTTTAATCTTGACAGTAGATAAGATTGATACTTTGGAATTATCAAGCTTAGATTGATCAATTACCCTCCCATTGCCTACAACTTCTTCCAGTTTAGAAATCTTCAATTCCAACAGGCCCTGAGCGTCTTTAGCAGCATCGTATTCAGCGTTTTCACTAAGGTCCCCTTTATCACGTGCCTCGGCAATTTGGTTGGCAATATCCGTCCGTCCTTTGGATTTAAGGTTTGCCAGTTCGTCTTTTAGTTTTTTTAATCCTTCTTCAGTGTAATAAGATATCTTTCCCATTTCCCATTTATTTCACACCTCAACTAAAAATAAAATAACGGCTCACATTGTGAAACCGTTCAATTATTACGGCAGGTAAGTTATATTGAGTACAAAATTAAATCAAATATTTAGAATATTCAAAAAGCCTGCTATCTCAGTTTACTGTTACTTCTCTTTCTTCGCCAAGAAGTTCGGGAAAAAGCAACTTGGCTTTATTGGCAAATTCACCATCTAATTTGGCCAGGTAAAGTGTTTTCGATTTTGATAGCTGCTCAATGGTTAGCCCTTCCGCTCCCCTGAGATCTGCTTTGTAAAGACTGGCATTTTCAAAATTTGCTTCCGATAGATAAGATCCTCTCAAGTCTGCTTCCATTAAAAATGCATTACAAAAATCCGCCTTTATTAGAAAAGCTGATTTTAGGTTTGTTTTTATCAAAAATGCATCCCGGAAATTAGCTCCACCTGCAAATGAATTTTCAAGGTTTGCCTGGTTCAGGTTTGCATTTTCAAGGTTTGTTTGATTAAGGCGTGCCCCCGAGAGATCACTGCCTATCAAATTAGAATTAGACAAATTGGCCGAATTGAGATTTGATCCGGTTAACTTTGCATAATTTAGGTTCGTTTTTACCAAGTATGTACTCACAAGGTCAATATCAAATATATTGTGCCTGTTAAGTCTTTTTATATTACCCACGATCCTAAAGGCAGCTTCCTCCGACTCCCACAAACGAAAATCATCTATCTCATCTTTATATGTACTAATTCTTAGCCTGACATCACCTTTCCGGTTTAACCAGAAAATTAAAATACCGATCACAGCAATGTCAAAAAGCATTCCGTGGGCTTCAGCTAGAATTTGAGCATAGAAGTTATCAAAATCCCATAAATAGTAAGGCAGGCTAAATCCCAATACAATAAATGACAAGCAAATCAGGACTAAAAATGAAGTAAGAATAGGCTTTTCCGAAATTTTGGATAGACCGTCAATTATTCTGGATAGACCGTTAATGAAATACTTAAACCAATTATTTATTTTCACCAAATTTCCAAGATTTCATTCTGAACACTACAAAACATAGATTTGTTGGTAATTTTCTATGGTGCAAGGTATGATAAAGTTATGAAATTGTATTGATTTAGTAATTTTTCACTAGTTGATCGATGTAATATTCTCCCGTAATTCTAAATAAA